>QHZX01000334.1 GCA_003224835.1 Acidobacteriota bacterium
AATGCACAACCTCGCACCAGTGTTTTGAAGAAGCGGTCGGTACTCAGCGTTTCCCATCCGCGCTTGATCCAAAAAATTAGTGTCATTCCGAACCGCTTTAGCGGTGAGGAACCTGCTGCTGCGAGAAAAGAAGCAGGTTCCTCGGACCTAAAGGTCCTCGGAATGACATCGCAATGGTGAATGCTGAATGGTGACTGCTGAATGCTGAATGCTCTCTTTACAGCTTCAGTGCTGCGCCTTTATCCAAATACCAAAGCAGTTCACCATCCACGGGACGCACTTTTTGGCACGGCAGGTTCGCCGCGGGATCCTTTAATGCTCGGCGGACCATTTCAGCCTTCTCATCCCCGTTCACCAGGAACATCACCGAGGCCGCGTTGTTCAGGACAGGGTACGTAAATGTAATGCGAAATGTGTTCAGCTTATCGACCCAATTTGCAACCACAAGATGATCTTTCGCCTGCAACGCCGCTGTGCCGGGGAACAGCGATGCTGTGTGTCCATCTGGACCCATGCCAAGAAGAATGAAGTCAAACTTTGGAAAGGCGCCCTGCTTCGAACGAAAAAATTGTTGCAGCGTCTGTTCGTATTTGCCGGCTGCTCCCCTCGCGTCCGGCAGCTCAGCGGGAACGCGGAAGATGTTTTCTGGCGAAATTGGCAGCTTCGAGAGCAGCGTCTCGTTGGCCATGCGATAGTTGCTGTCCGAACTGTCGGGCGGGACGTGGCGCTCGTCGCCCCAGAAGAAGAAAACTTTGTCCCATGGCAAGCACGACGAGAAATTTGTAACCAGTTCCTGATGCAGGCCGCGAGGCGTTGATCCGCCAGACAGCGCTACGGTGAACCTGCCGTGATCTTGAATGGACTTTGATCCGGTGACGCAGAATTCTTCTGCTGCGGCGCGAAACAATTCCTGCGGAGAGCCGAAAATCCGGACCTGTGGTTCTGCAGGCATTCTTAAGCTGCCAATTCAACCGACGCGCACCGGGCAGCCCCAAGCAGCGCGAGTTTTTCGTCAGTAATAACTTTTACCGGGATAATTTCCATCAGCCGGCGCAATCTACCTTTGTTCAAAAACCGCTGCAGAAAGGTAGAAGTCGTTAGCTTCGGCAGGATTTTTGGGGCGATCCCGCCGGCGAGGAACATACCCCCCACCGACTTCATTTTTAGCGCGAGATTCCCAGCCTCCGCCCCGAATACTGCCACGAAGATGTCCAAGGCCTGCTCACACATAGCGCACTTACCAGTCAGGCCCGCCTCGGAAATTGCAGCTGCCGCATCGGATTCGACCATCTCGTTAACCAGCCAATCCGGTGGCTTGCCCTTTCCCGTGTCGCGAAGGAAATCAAATACATTTACCAGGCCAGGTCCCGAGAGGACCCGCTCGTAGCTGACATGATCAAAACGTCCTCGTAAATATTCGAGCAACTCGACCTGCAGATCGTCCATAGGCGCAAAGTCGCAATGCCCACCTTCCGATGCAAACACGTGGTGCCGCTTGCCGTCCCAGTAAAGGCCAGCTTCCCCAAGCCCTGTGCCGGCGGCAATAACCGCTTGATTCCCCGGAGTAATGCTGACTTGATTGAGCGATACCAGATGCTCGGGCGGCAAGGCGCCAACGCCCCAGCCTGTAGCTTCGAGATCATTGATCAGTAGTGCGTCGCGCAGCTGCAGTTCATCGGCCAGACGTCTTGACTCGATGATCCATGGAAGATTGGAGGCTTCCACGCGGCCGTTGGTGACCGGACCAGCGATACCAAAGCAGGCCTGCGCCGGATGCGCGCCGGAGCGGTCGACGAACTCTCTTACGATTTCGTCTAATCCAGAATAATGCCTGCTGGGAAAAACCGTCGAGGAGACCAGTTTAAAATTCCCGTTTTTTACATCGAACAGCGCCAGCCTCGCATTAGTACCTCCGATGTCGCCCGCGAGAATCATCGATCGAAATTCCTCCAGTGACGGCCATCGCGCTCCAACAATTCGTCGGCCTCTTTCGGTCCCCAATTTCCCGCAGGATAATTCGGGAAATTGCGTGGGGGCAGTGCTTTCCACACATCGAGCAATGGACTCACTACGCACCATCCAGCTTCGACCATGTCCGCCCGCTGGAACAACGTGGCGTCGCCGATCATGCAGTCGTGCAGTAGCCGCTCATAGCCGGTGCTGGGCTGGGTGCCGAAGTAATCAGCGTAATTGAAATTCATGTCCACTGCACCCAGTCGCATGATGGGCCCAGGAACTTTCGCCGCGAATTGCAAAGAAATGCCTTCCTGTGGCTGAATGTGCAGCACAAGTTGGTTTGGCATCAGGTTCTCGACCGGAGTGTCGCGAAATAGAACAAATGGCGCGCGCCGGAATTGAATCACGATTTCAGTGGTCTGTGCCGCCAGCCGTTTGCCAGTGCGTAAATAAAATGGGACATCCGCCCATCGCCAGTTATCGATCGCCAGCTTCATGGCGACGAATGTTTCCCTTCGTGAATCTGGCGGAACATCTTCTTCCTGCCGGTATCCCGGGACACGCTGTCCCCCTTCAACTCCGGGTCCATACTGGCCGCGTACCGTACGGGTCAGTACTTCTTCGGAACTCAGCGGCTGGACCGCGTGAAGGATCTTTGCCTGCTCGTCCCGAACCGCGTCGGGGCGGAAAGAAATCGGCGGCTCCATAGAGGTGAGGCTGATGAGCTGCATGATGTGGTTCGGCACCATGTCGCGTAGCGCGCCGGCGGTGTCGTAGTAACTGCCGCGCGACTCAACACCCACCGTTTCGGCGACCGTGATCTGGACGTGATCGATGTAGCGGCGGTTCCAGATAGGCTCGAAAATCCCATTGGCAAAGCGAAAAGCCAGAATATTCTGGACAGTTTCTTTGCCGAGGTAATGATCAATGCGATAGATCTGGTGTTCGGTGATGCAGCTCAGCAACTGCTGGTTCAGCGCCTTTGCAGACTCCAGATCGTGACCGAACGGCTTTTCTATGATTACCCGGCGCCAGTGCTGGCCTCCACTTTCATCCATCAATCCGACTGCGGAAAGGTTTTCAACGATCTCTCCAAAAAACTGGGGAGCAGTGGCCAGGTAGAAAAAGTAATTCTGATGCGTGGAGTGATCTTTATCCAGCTTCTCTAGCTTGGCCTTAAGTTGCTGGTAAAGATTCTTGTCGTCAAATTCAGCCGTAATGTAATACAGCCGGCGGGTGAACCATTCCCAAATGTCGGGATCGACGTCGCTGCCCGCATAGTGATGGATCTCGTCGCCCATGGTGCCGCGAAATTCTTCGTCAGACAGTTTCTTGTGCGAGATCCCGACGATGGCAAACTCACGCGAAAGCAGTTGTGCCTTAGCCAGATTGTAGAGGGCTGGTATCAGCTTGCGGCGGGTGAGATCGCCGGCCGCGCCGAAAATAACCATGATGCAGGGGTCGCCGGGACGACCCGGGGTACGCTGCTGAGTTTGCGGAAGCGCTTCCAATTGTGCCATTGGCGATTTTCCCACTGCATCATTAAATTACCAGAGCGGCCGTGTCGGATGGAGTGGTCTTGTGTCAGGCGCTCTTTTTCGCGGTCGCCGGTTCAACGTGTCCGCCAAATTTCTGCCGCATTGCCGAAAGCATTTGCTCTGCGAACGTGTGCCCCTGGCGTGAACGGAAACGGACGAACAAGGCCGCCGATAAAACGTCCACAGGAACAGCTTCGTCGATAGCGGCTTGGATTGTCCAGCGGCCCTCGCCTGAGTCCTGAACGAAGCCGCTGTACTCGGAAAGGGTCGGGTTCTCGGCCAATGCCATAGCAGTGAGGTCCAGCAGCCACGAACTGATTACGCTCCCGCGCCGCCAGACTTCGGCAATGTCGGGAAGATTCAGATTGTACTGTTCGTCTTTCGGCAGCTCAGGCTTGTTCGCATTGCGGAAAATATCAAAACCTTCCGCGTAGGCCTGCATGATGCCGTATTCAATTCCATTGTGCACCATCTTAACGAAGTGGCCGGCGCCTGACGGTCCGCAGTAGATGTATCCTTCTTCAGCCGTGCCGGACATTTTCTCGCGTCCCGGGGTGCGGGGGATGTCGCCACGACCGGGGGCAAGCGTTTTGAAGATAGGATCGAGTTGCTCCACTACTTCTTTCGGTCCACCAATCATCATGCAGTAGCCGCGTTCCAGGCCCCATACGCCGCCGCTGGTGCCGACGTCGACATAGTGAAGTCCCTTTTCTCGGAGGGACTTGGCGCGGCGAACGTCGTCTTTGAAATAGGAATTGCCACCATCGATCAGAGCGTCGCCAGCTTTCATTTTTTGAGACAGAGCCTGGACCGTAGATTCTGTTGCATCTCCCGCCGGGATCATTAGCCATGCGATACGGGGAGAGCCGAGCTTTGAAACGAAATCGTCGAGTGACGTCGAGGGGATGGCGCCTTCGGAGGCCAAGGCCTTCACGGCATCAGCACTTCGGTCGGTCACAACCACCTCGTGCCCGCCGCGCATGAGGCGTCGTGCCATGTTCGCGCCCATCCTGCCCAGCCCCACCATTCCGAGACGCATGTGCCCTCCCGTTTAATCCAAAGCAGGTTCCTCGCACCTGAAGGTGCTCGGAATGACAGCACGTTTAGAGACCTTGGGATACAGCTGTTTTAAGTGCTGACAACCCGGCTTTAACATCTTTGCCTAAATGCACCCGCAATACGCGTCGTCCGCGATCGGCGAGTACCTGGAAATCCCCTCGTGACTGCGCCGCTTTGACAATGCCGAAGGTGTATTTCGCACCAGGGACCGGTACGTCCACGGCGGCATCGCACGTGATTTGCAAGAACACTCCAGTGTTCGGACCACCCTTGTAAGCCTGACCGGTCGAGTGCAGGAACCGCGGGCCGAAACCCAGACACGTGGCTACTCGCTTTCCATCACGAACCGCATATCGAATTTCTTCAAGCTGACTTTCGTGTTCGTCGTTCATTTCGATATAGCCGAGCACGGCAAAGTAATCGCCGGCCTGGATACGCCGAAGATGGGCGCGCAAGTACTCGCCTAATGAGTTCTTGCTTCCCAGAGCACCGGCGTTCTTCGAATCGGTAAAAAGCTTGATGCCGCTCTG
>QHZX01000335.1 GCA_003224835.1 Acidobacteriota bacterium
TATCGCTTGAATCCATGGCGAACTTCGTTCGCGTCGTAATACCAACCGACGATGCTGTTGTATTTGTTTAATCCAGTTAGGATCGTGCCCAATATCGCTTTCGGGTGGACAATTGAAGTGAAGGTCGACCCATTAAGCATGAAGCCCTTCGCTATAGTGTTTGCGTTCTTAGTGGAATAGATCCCAATGTTGATGCCGCTATTGTTCCGTCCCGTAAACCATGTCGCAGCGGCACTTGGCGCTAGGTAATAGCTAACTGACCCATTCGAATATCGGATGAATCCCTTCTCTGGAGGGTTGGGATATGCGTACCCTGTTGCTTGTCCGACTACCGTCGGGTCATCGTTCACTCCAAAAACCCCGCCGACATTCGGATTTTGTGGGTTAGAAGTAAGTTGGAAGATTTTGAATGAGCAAACTGCCTCGGTCTGAGCTTGTGCACTTGGAACGATAAATAGAGGAAAAATGATTGCCACAACGAATGTAATAGTACATTTTGTGCAATACGAGGACATCGTAATCTCCTGAACGGCCCGAATAAAAGGGGGTGGGCCGAATCGTAGTGTGAGATGTTGCTCAAACCCCGCACAGTTGCAGCCCTTAAGGCGCGTTTACAGGAAAGAGAGCAGCATTGCTAAGGTAATCGAGTTACGAATCAGTTAGAAGCAGCCGAACTGTGCGGTGCGCGGTGCAGGCCTTCATCGCTTCTGTTTTCACTTCTCGTTCTCATTTCCGCAACAATATCTTGATATTTACTAGTTGATTACTAGAACAGCGTCACTTTGATCGCTCTATCTCCTATCCCAAAACGCCGCACTTCTGCGTGAGCTCATCCTTGCTGCTGATCTGCAATGCTCGAGCTCTTTCGGTCAAGCCTAGGGAACTGCTAAGGACCATTACCTAACCCGAACTACGCTTCACAGGTTTTGCGGTAATCGCAAGAGAGCACGCTGTGCACGACCCTCACTAAACGCCCATTTCGTCCCTGATCTGCGCACAAAAACGTCCTTGTGAGCGCAAGGCGCTAATCTTAAGAACATCGACAATCACGCGAGCCTACCGAGCCTTTTGACTCTGGCGCGCGCATTGCGCAGTCCGGCACGGAACACGTTCTTGGATTAATGCCATCTCGAAATCGGCCATTGCGCCGATGATCTGAAACATGAGCCGCCCCGCAGGAGTGCTCAGATCGAGGACGTCCCTCAGGCTGATGAAGGCTACTCCAAGCGCTCCGAATTCGGCCAAGGTGTTGACGAGATGCTTCAACGATCTTCCAAAGCGATCGATCTTCCGACTACGACTGCGTCAAACCGCCTACAGCAAGCAGCGGACAGACCTAGTGAAGGAAGCAGTGAACCATAGCACTTTCTTTTAGCGGGGAATTTTGCGGGGACCCTGGGCAGAAAATCGCAGAAACCGACAGTAATCGTGGACTGGCCAAAGGCCACTAAAATCGGTGATCCGTCGATAGTCGAAGCAAGCGATAGTAAACAGCATTTAATGAGTGCTTATGCCTTGGGCGCAGGGGGTCGTAGGTTCAAATCCTATCGCCCCGACCATTTTAAAACCTATCACTTACGCGGCTTCCCTTCAGGCGCGAAATTCTAAAGCAGGTGTGTCCCCGCAAAGGAAAATGCCCTGTTAGGCCCTCGCAGTTCTTTCGGATTTGGTGTCCGATTGTGCGCTCCCAATTCCACAGCAAGTGCCATTGCACCCATGGATTACCGGCTGCTAAGGTCTATCAAAAGTTTTTGTGTTGATAGTAACCATGAAGATCACGCAGCACCATCAGTGCGCTCGAATGTGCATGAATTGATCGATAATAGTGCGTTCGGTTAAAAGGAGATCGTCATGTTTCCCGCCCGGCTTGCCATGCCTTTGCTGCTTGTAACGGTATTTCTGCCAGGAACGCTAGCGGCCCAATATTCTCGTGATTCCGGTGATTACCTCATTCTGAGCGCCCAGTATGGGACGGAGCGGAACCACGTTGACGTTACGGACCGCCTGAAACAGCTCGCCCGCCAGGATCGTACTTTCGTGATGAACAATAATTCATTCGGCGTCGATCCGGATTATGGACGAGTAAAAGTTCTGCGTATTTATGCCCGCGGCCCGGATGGGCGAGAGAGCATGTTTGAGTATCGGGAAGGCAGCTTAGTGGATGGATCGCAGTTCCGGGGCTGGGGCCGGGGAGAATGGGGGAGAGAAGGCTGGAGCGGGCGGTGGGAAGGGGGCGGCGGCTATCAGGGCAATCGCGATAATGAGCGTGGCCGCGACGAAGGTCAGTACGTCATTCTAGGCGCTCAGTATGGGACGGACCAGCGCCATGTCGACGTTACGAATCGGCTGAAGGAACTTGCCCGGCAGGATCGTAACTTTGTGTTGGGCAACAATACTTTCGGCGTGGATCCCGATTACGGGCGCGTAAAAGCACTGCGCATTTACGCCCGTGGACCCGATGGACGTGAACGCATGTTTGAGTATCGCGAAGGCAGCTTAGTCGACGGTTCACAATTCCGCGGCTGGGGACGCGGCGAGTGGGGAAACGGGGCCTGGAGCGGGCGCTGGGAAGGCGGCGGCGATTATGACCGGGGCGAATTTGGTCGCCGTCATGATGAGGGTGACTACGTCATTGTCGGCGCACAATACGGTACGCGGCGGCGTCACGTCGACGTTGCTGATCGCCTAAAGGAGCTCGCCCGCTCGGATCGCACATTTTTAATGGGCAACAGCACTTTTGGAATTGATCCCGCTCCAGGACGAGTGAAAGTGTTACGTATCTATACCCGTGGGCCAGATGGCCGCGAACGCCTGTTCGAATTTCGCGAAGGTAGCATGATCGATGGATCCCAATTCCGGGGCTGGGGCCGAGGAGATTGGGGCAGCGAACGCCGGGGGGACCGCTGGTAAGTTAAAAGCCACGATCGGGCCGGGCATAGGGCCTTTCAGAACTTGCTTTGAGGCAAAGGTTTAACGTTAAATTCTAAAATCATCTACTCACTCCGACAAAGGCATTATGAGGATTTGCATCCTAAGGCTGATGAGAATTGGATTTCGTAAGGGTCACCGTAGCCCTGCCAGGTCCCAGCTGAAAAATCTTAGATATACCTACCGTAAAATTGAAAAATTAGCACAGGCACAGACTAGTGGCTTTAATTCTGGCCGTTGACGACGAAAGCTCCGGACTTTACTTCCGCAAGCTCATCTTGGAGCATGCGGGCCATACCGTCCTCAGTTCCACTGGGGTAGAGGAAGCTCTCTCTCTTTTTCACGCCAATCCAGTTGACCTCGTGGTCACGGACCATTTGCTGGGGCGCCAGACCGGCAACGACATGGCGCAGGAGATGAAACGGACTAAGCCCGGTGTGCCGATCATCCTGCTCTCAGGAACCAGCACCATACCTGAATCGCTGGTGCACGCCGACGCATTCCTCAGTAAGACTGAGGGTCCGGAACAATTGCTGGAAACGGTTGACCAGCTGCTTTCCTCGCGGGCGCATTCCGACAACCAGCTTCCCGATCGCGCAGAACAAACGCCTCTCCGGGAGCTGCTTGCGGCAATTGTGGAAGACAGCGAGGACGCAATTCTCAGCAAAACTCTCGACGGCACAATCCTGACGTGGAACAAAGCGGCAGAACGCATGTACGGATATCGCGCTGAGGAAGTAATTGGCAAAAATGTCATAATGCTCGCGCCTGACCGTCCTGACGAAATACGCGAAATTCTGCAACGTTTACGAGAAGGGAAGAAAATTCAGCATTTTGAGACCAACCGCCGCACCAAAGAAGGCCAGACCATTTTTGTGTCGCTAACCATTTCTCCCGTGCGAGAAGCCAACAACGGCGAGATTATTGCTGCGTCGACCATAGCTCGGGACATTACTCAAACCAAGATGGCGGAAGATGCTCTACGCAATTCGGAAAGGTTGGCGGTCGCCGGGCGTATGGCGGCGACCATAGCGCATGAAATCAACAATCCTTTGGAGACTGTGACTAACGTTCTCTACCTTCTGTCGCGCAATGCACGCCTGGACGAGGCCGCGCGACAACACCTGAAGATCGCGGATGAAGAGTTGCGACGAATCGCGCAGATCACCCGCAGCACTCTCGGCCTCTACCGCGAGCGCGACACCACTCCAGGGCCCGTAAGTTTGTCGGAGATGATCGACAATCTTTTAATGTTCTATCAAAGACAGGTGCAGTCGCTGGGGGTGAAAGTCGAGAAGCAGTTCGATTCTGCAGGAAAAGTAATCGGAGTTTCGGGAGAGCTGCGCCAGGTAATTGCCAACATCATGGCGAATGCAATCGACGCTCTGGGAGTGACCGGAACAAAGCTAAAACTGCACATTTATGAATCTACTGATTGGCGAAATCTTGGAAGACGCGGCATTCGCCTAGTTGTTGCCGATGATGGCCCCGGAATGTCTGCCCAGACGCAGGCGAACTTATTTCATCCGTTTTACACCACTAAAGGACAAAAAGGCACGGGGCTTGGTTTGTGGGTGAGCCAAGGAATCATCACTAAGCATGGCGGTTCAATTCACGTCCGCAGCCGGACCGACTCGCGTCACGGGACCTGTTTCTCCATTTTCTTGCCAACTAATAATTGAGCGGAAATCGGTTTCGGACGGGTCTTCTCTTCTTCCCGTTCTCCATAGGTACAATCATTTGCATCTATAACTCTGGAAACCGAATCCATAGAGGTTGTCGTTAGCCGCATAGGCTGAAAACCCTGAGTACGATGAACAGAGCATGCACGGAGACAAAATCTGCGGGTGTCTTGGCTGTGACCTGTGTTTTGTTGATGTTCGTAAGTACGCCCGTTACCCTAGGACAAACGCAGAATGGCGGATTCGCCACTCCTTCCTCGTCAGCGCAGGAATACAGCGATTCTGAGTCGAACAACACTCAATCTGCTCCGTCAGGCAGCGCGAATACGAACCCGAACCCTTTTCTGAGCAGCGTGCCCGAAGGAAAAGCCAGTAGCGCTGTCGTTCCTCTTTCTTTCAAAGACGCGATGGACCGAGCGCTGCGGACCAACCTTGGGCTGCTGCTTGCCAGTGACACATCACTTTCTGCAAGGGGTCAGCGACTCCAGGAACTCAGCCACCTCTTGCCGAGCCTCAGTGCCTCGGCTAATCAGAGCGTCGAGCAGATTGATCTGGCGGCATTAGGGTTTAGGTTCAAATTTCCCGGAGTCTCTCCGGTAGTCGGCCCGATTGGAGTTTTCGATGCGCGCTTTTATTTGAGCGCGCCATTATTTGATTGGCATGCGATTGAGCGAGAGCGCGGCGCCAGGGCAAACGAAGCTGCTGCACGATATAGGTACAATGACGCGCGCGAGTTAGTAGTGTTGGCTGCGGGGAATGAATACTTGATGTCAATCGCCGCATCCGCCCGCGTCGATGCCGCCCAGGCACAGATTGAAACGGCGCAGGCTTTGTTTAACAAAGCGCGCGATCAGCAGACGGCCGGAGTGACACCAGCTATTGACACACTCCGCGCCCAGGTAGAGCTCCAGAATCGTCAGCAACAGCTGATTGTCGCGCGCAACAACTACGCAAAACAGAAACTGCAGTTGGCTCGCACCATTGGTTTGCCTCCTGGCCAGGAATTCACTTTGACTGACCAGGTGCCGTACCAGCCACTGACTCCGATGAGTGTTGATCAGGCCTTGCAACGGGCGTACATGGGACGCGCGGATTATCAGGCAGCAGCACAACAAGTGCGCGC
>QHZX01000336.1 GCA_003224835.1 Acidobacteriota bacterium
CATCCAGACGCTGGCATGCTCGCCGAGCACTACGTCGCCAATGATCTGCGCTGAGTCATCGACAAAACACGAACTTGGAATAGTCGGTGAAATACCTTGATAAGAGCGGATCATGAGTTGGCACTCAGCATTCTGCACTTGGCTTCAGTCAAAAAAACGGGCCGAATAGCCCACGTATCAATTAAATAAAATAGTGTCGGCTGAGTCGTAAATCCTAACAAATTTCCCGCATCGGGAATGGCCGGGGATTTTTCTGCATGGATCACTGACTCGCGCTGCGCTTCGTGTTATACGAGATAAGTCTCCCGTCGGGGCTGGACTCACTTCTAACGGAGTGAATCCATGCGACACGCCAGAACTCTATTCGCAGTCCTCACCTTGCTCTCATCCTTGTGTCTTGCGCAGGATGGATCGACCGGATCCATTCGCGGCGTCGTGCTTGATCCCTCCGGTAGACGTATTGTCGGCGCAACTATCGCGCTGGTGAATAATTCGACGTCCTTTCATTACCAGCAAACATCCGACGTCGAAGGTCGATTTGCGTTCGGAATGCTCCCGCCTGGCGACTACTCAGTCCGCGTGACCGCAGATAAAATGTCGCCGCAACTGAGCCCGTTCTTGCTTGTGACTCTTGGCGGGGTTACAGAAATCGACTTCAAGCTCCAGATCGCTGGGCCGCATGAAAATATCACAGTCTCCGGCCAGCCTCGCCCCATAGAAAGGGCGCCGCATGGCTCCTCCGTGGTGATAGATGAGCGCGCGATCCTCAATCTTCCACTGAACGGCCGCCGCTTTACTGACTTGTGCCTGCTCACGTCAGAGGCGACGACCGACCCACGCGGGCAAAATTCGACTTCAAATGGTGATCTGTCATTTGGCGGCATTCGCGGATTCCAAACCACCTACCTGGTTGACGGCGGTGACAACAACAATGCTTTTTTCGGGCAGGCGCGTGGCCGATACCGCGCTCCTTACCAGTTCTCTAATGAAGTAGTTCAGGAATTCCGGGTCTCGCCAAATTCCAGCTCCGCTGAATCCGGGAGGACCGCCGGCGCAGTAGTGAATGTGGTCACAAAATCAGGTTCAAATAAATTCCATGGCACCGGCTTCTATTACTTGCGCGACAGCAGCTTCGATGCGCGGGATCCGGAATTGAACATAAAACCCAAAGATCAGCAACATCAATTTGGATTTACCGTGGGCGGGCCATTACGCCGCAATCGAGTGTTCTTTTTCGCCGGATATGATCAGCACATTTTTCACGAGCCGACCGTGGTGCGATTCGTAAACGGAGGCACAACCGTCATTCCGCAGTTAGCCGCTGGTCCTGCAACCGCGGGGGATTTTGAAGCCGATGACCAGTCACTGGTGTTTGCGACTGCATCGGAGCTATCAAAGCAAGCCGGCCTGTATCCCTCAAAGCTATTGGGTAACACAGGGTTCGCAAAGATTGACGTCAATCTCTCGCAGCGCAACCAACTCGCTCTGCGGCTAAATACTTCTCGTTATTCGGGAGCAAACAATGTGTTTCTGGATCCATCAAGCCCAGTGACCACGTACAGCATCTCGGATAATGGAATTGAAAATGTGCAGACCGAAACAGCTACTGCCTCTCTCACGAGTGCGCTCTCATTGCGGACCGAAAGCCATTTTCGCGCTCAATTTTCACGCGACCTGCAGTGGTCGCAAACCAACTCCACCACTCCATTGACTCGTCTTCCTGGCATCGTTGACGGATTTGGCCGCTCGACCATTTTGCCGCGCGAAATTCACGAAAATCGGGTCCCGTCTAATTTTGGAGGCGAGTTCATTTTTGATCCCATTCGTGTGAATCCATTTACCTTTCAGCCAATGATTGGCGGCCTGGAATTGACCCCGCTCCGCGCTTACGCTCATCAAGTCCCGCACTATTATGTTCAGAATTTTGGCTCGGCAGTGAGCCATCCCGACACGAAAGAATACGCGGCATTTGCCCAGGACATGATTCGGCTCACGGATCATTTCGACGTTAGTCTAGGCGTGCGCTACGACCTGCAAACTTTCAGCACGAAATACCTGAAGACAAATCCGCTGTGGCCGGATTCCGGTAAGGTCCCATTGAATCCTAAGAATTTTGCGCCGCGAGTTGGATTGTCATATTCCATCGGCGATGAACGGCCGCTGGTGGCCCGAATTGGCTATGGCCTGTTCTACCCGCGCCTACCGCAAATCTACAATTCGATAATTGAGACGAATAACGGGCTCACGCCCAACTCTATTTTTCTCAATCAGACAAACTACTACAGTCAACAAATTTTTCCCCAGTATCCGTATTCCTTGGTGACCTGCACTCTGCTGGCAAGTTCCTGCGCCGTTCCGCAACCCTTGATGCAATTCGCGAAAACCAATATTTCGGCTTTCGCCCACAACTTTCGCGCGCCGGAGGTTCACCAGGTCAGCGTGAGCCTGGAACGTGAGATTGCCCGCCGAGTTGTTGCCGATCTCTCCTATTCCTTCGTGCATGGTCAGGACTTGATCCGCGCGCGAGACGTTAACCTTCCTCCGCCCACTACTGTGCAGTACCCGCTGTACGATGCTTCCGGCGTTAACCTGCTGGGCTACGGATCGGTTCAGACTTTTGCTAGCTGGCAATTTGCGACCTCCCTCACCTGCCCCTTTCCACCGTGTATTAACCCTCTTGTGCGGCCGATCCCACAGCTCGGTTCCATTGATGTCTTCGAAAGCGAGGCGTCGAGCGTCTACCACGGAGCGACGATCTCCATCCGTCGGCAGATGAATCATGGCCTCTATTTCCGCCTTGGATACACATATGCCCACGCCATGGACGATGGCCAGGATGCATTGGTCGCCGGCAGGCCTGCTACTGTGCAGAACTCTTATGCTCCGAATAGCGAGCGAGCAAACAGCGTCACCGACCAGCGCCATCGATTTGTCTTTTCCTGGATGTACGAGCCACACGCCTTGAACGGCGGCCACGGCTGGTTGGGCTCACTGACGAAGGGCTGGAAAAATTCCGGTGTTATCACGGAGGGCAGCGGGCGGCCTGTCGATGCAACCGTCTCAGGCGATGCTAATCAAGATGGAAATTATGGTAACGATCGTCTCCCCGGAGCCAGACGAAACTCATTTGTAGGGCCGGATTACTCGAGTACAGATGTGCGGCTGGCACGTCGGCTTTATTCAAAAAATGGTTGGAAACTCGAATTTACCGCTGAGTCGTTCAATCTCTTGAATCGACTCAATGGCAGGTTTCAACTGACCAGCGATGGCGCGGTGAGCAACGCGGCGCAATTCAATTATGGGACTAAGCGCATTAAAATCAACTACTTTCCTGCCTACTACCGGGTGCCCACTAACTTCATGCATGCCACCAACGCATATGCGCCTCGTGAGGTCCAATTTGCTTTGCGGTTGGGGTTCTGAATTGGGAACCTGCGTTACCAAATTGAGACGAAGTTTCTCACGTTACAAATCTGCTATTCGCTTGACTTTACGCGGCTGAATTGCAATAAAGGACGAGTTCAATCAGGACGAGTTTGGGGACTCCTTTTATTTGAAGCCGGGCGAAAAGAAGCGCGTTAAGGAAGCACTGGCTCACAGGCGCACCCCCAACAAGCAACGCAAAGAGCAGGAATAATATTAAGTAGGGCCGGAACCTGGTTGCGGCCCTGCATACCTAATTATCGAAATGCCATTCTTGGCGCACTTATACTCCTGCCGGGCTTTATGAAAGTAGTATCCCGCACACTTCCCGGTGCGGAGGGCCGAACCCAGGGTAGCAGTTACAGGGGGCAAGATTTTGCAACGGCGCAAACATCTGCGTCTGTGTCCGTTTGCAATGGGCCATAAGGAGCTCTCGGATGGAATTCCAAGACAGGACGCTAAAGTGTATCGACTGCGGCGCAGACTTCACCTTTACCGCGGGCGAGCAACTATTTTTTTACGACAAACAGTTTAAAAACGAACCCAAGCGCTGCAAATCCTGCAAGGCGAAGCGGCTCACTTCCGTCGGAGCCGTACCGGTAAGGCAGGGCTTTCCATCGCGCGCCAAAGTTGAGACCACCGCGGTGTGCTCGCATTGCGGCAAGGAAACCACTGTGCCGTTTCGGCCAACTCAGGGCCGACCAGTGTTTTGCCGTGAGTGTTTCCGCGATCGGCGTCAGGCAGCAAGCGCCTGAACAGTTTCAAGAGAAGTTCTTTGGTCCGAGAGGGCTGGCTTGTTGCTAGCTGACCTTCTGCTGCTTCTGGGAAGTCATTGTGTCGAAGTGCGCCAGTCGCGCGCGCGATTGTTTCTCGTCCTCATGCTGTACCAGTAACGCTTCGATCTGACGCAGCAAATCCTTTGTGCCTATTGGTTTCACCAGCACCGATTGCGCACTGTTGTGCTTGCCTTCCAGGTGGCGCGGAGGATATGCCGTGAGCAACGCAGTCGCCGGATTGTAATGCTGCTGCCGTGCGGCGCGAATCACGTGGAAACCAGCATCGTCAGTTTCCATGCGCGAGTCGGTGATGACCATGTCGTATTCGCCTGAGATCAGCTTCTCAATGCCTTCGGCCGCCGAGGACGCGGTTTGCACGTCAAACTGATTTAATTCAAGCACCGCCTTCAAGGTAAGCAGTACAGTTGCGTCGTCGTCGACGAGAAGGATCTTGCGCTTCATGAATGCCTCGAATACAAGTTGGGGGATCGCGGCAGTGCGAGAATCCAGCGATCTACATACGCTAGTATAGATAAGTGCCCAGCTTTTACGTAGAAAATTTCGGCTGCCGGGCTACCCAGGCGGACGGCGCAGCCATCGAGGAGCAATTTCGGGAAAGGGGTTTTACCCGAGCCGAACAACCCGGAACTGCCCGATTCGTGGTGCTTAATACTTGTGCTGTAACGTCTTCGGCGGAGCAGGACGCCCGGTCGGCGATTCGCCGTGTTCGCCGCGAGAATCCTGGATGCGAAGTAATAGTTACCGGATGCTATGCCCAGCGGGTACCCCGCGAGGTTGCATCTTTGCCCGGCGTTTCGCTGGTGATCGGAAATTCTCACAAACACAATCTGGCACACATCGCCCTCGCAGCACAGACTGAGAAGGACAATTTTGTACAAAAATCATTTATTCCTCTGGCTACCCTGACTGAACCGAGCGCTCCGTCCCCGGATTCAATTTTCGTCTCTGATATTTTTGCCCACACCGAATTGATGGCCGCTCCCGTCTTCGATTCCGCCAATGAACGGACTCGCCCGAATCTTAAAGTTCAAGACGGATGTAACAATCGATGCTCTTTTTGCATTATTCCTTCGGTTCGGGGCCGTAGCCGATCCCTAAAGCTGGATGAGGTCTTGCGTGAAGTGAACCAGCTGGTCGAGGCCGGTTATCGCGAAGTAGTGATCTCTGGAATAAATCTGGGCCGCTGGGGACGAGATCTCTCTTCTGGGTTTGTGGAGGAGAGGCGCCCTCGCCCGTCAGCATACAGCATGCGCCCTCGCCCGTTCAAATTCGAGGATCTGGTCCGCACAATCCTCGACCAGACCCACCTCGAGAAACTGCGCATTTCTTCCGTCGAGCCTATGGACTGGAGTGACTCATTTATCCGCCTCATGGCAGAGTCTCCGCGCATTGCAAAGCACGCGCATGTTCCCATGCAATCCGGAAGTGACGCTGTTTTGCGCCGGATGCACCGCAAATACCGCCCATGGCATTACCGTCAGAAGATCGAAACTATTCGCGGAGCCGCATGATTGAAGAGCTGCCGTTCACTTATCTGCATGTCTTCACATTTTCGGCACGTCCGGGAACGCCTGCTGCGGCCTTGCCGAACCAGGTCCCGGTGCATATCGCGCGCGTACGAAACCGCATTTTGCGGGACCTGGCGGAAGAGAAGAAGCTGAACTTCATGCAATCTTTCACCGGACAAAAGCTGGAAGCTATTACCCTAAACGTTGTTTCACAAGATTCGGCCGAAATTTGGACCGAAGCACTCACCGACAATTACCTAAAGCTTCGGCTAAAGGGAAGGCATGGACCTAATCAATGGCTGAAAACTCAAATCGTTTCGGTTCGTAGCAGCCAACTAGTCGGACATCAGGCTTCGCTAGGGTAGTCCAATGAGGCGATAGCAAACGCTTCATTCCGGATCTACTGCGGTGTACGTCCTCCACCTGCTCTCATGAGATTATTGGAATTCCATAATTTACCCATGCGAAGAATTTTGCTTCCATTCTCTCGTGGCAACAGTCGGAGAACTATGCAAACCACTGGCCGGCTCATGATGGTGGTTGCGCATCCTGACGACGAAGATGGTGGCCTGCTGACACTCGAGTCCCGCGGCAGAGGTGTACAGACGCTTTTACTTACGCTCACTCGCGGAGAGGGCGGACAAAACAAAACTGGCGACACTTTTTCTGATGGACTCGGCATCCTGCGTACGCTTGAACTGCTCGCCTCTGACCGCTATTACGGAGTTGAGCAACGCTTTACACGTGTCGCCGATTTCGGATACTCGAAAACGCCAGAAGAGACTTTCCAGAAGTGGGGCGGTCACGACGTTCCTCTCGCTGACATTGTGCGCGTGATTCGTGAATTTCGTCCCGACGTTTTGATGGCACGCTTCTCCGGCACTGAACGCGACGGCCACGGCCATCATCAGGCATCGGCAATTCTCACTAAGGAAGCGTTTCGCGCCGCCGGAGATCCGAATCGTTTCCCGGAACAAATCAAGACAGGTCTTCAGCCGTGGCAACCCAAAAAACTTTACATCGGGAATGTCTGCGGCTTCGGTGCCAGCACCTGCGCGGATGAAAATTACACGGTCAAGCTGAATACCGGCGAAGAAGACCCGGTCCTCGGGATGTCGTACTTTCAATTTGCTATCGAAGGTTTGCGGCACCAGGAATCACAAGGTCTGGCAGATTTGAAGTTTCCCTCCGGCCCTCGTTTCGCCTTTTACAAGTTAGAAGATTCTGTTCTGTCGAAAACGACGGATGGCAGCGGCCATGAGAAGGACTTATTCGATGGGATTGATACCAGTGTACCTGGGTTGGCACAGCACGTCGCCGACAGCGCTGCGGCCAGCAAAATTACTCAGGCCGCAGAGAAGATTTCGGCCGCGTTACATGCTGCCGATACGGATGCTGCGTCCGCAATTGCACCGCTGCTCTCGGTTTTAGCGCTCTTGAACGGTAATGCCGGAATTCAGGGCAGGAGTCCGGACTCAAGGACTGCTCTCATAGAAGTCCAGGATAAAGAAAAACAGACACGCGAGGCCATAAATCTCGCCCTCAACGTGGGGATCAAAGCGTCAATGACCTCTCCGCTTTCTGATGTGAGCCAGAAGGAGCGTACGGGAATATCGCCCGGCCAAAAGTTTGCAATCAAAGTGATTTTTCATAATGGCTCGCAACATCCATTGAAGTTGGATGCTCTCGTCATTGACGGTATGGTCTCAGAGAACGGCATGGTGGCGGACCAGCGAGCGAACCAGCCGCCTGTTGCTCCCGGTCATGACTATGAACACACTTTCAAACTGCAGCTGCCCGAAACCGCATTTACGAAACCTGGATTTCATCGCAACGACCCGCAGCGCGACAGTGTATATACGGTCGACCAGCCTCAACTAATCACCCTCCCTTTTGGGGCGATATTTCCGGCGGTAGTGCACGCTCGTTACGACGTGCCGGACATCGCATCCCCGAAAGGGCCCGCAGATTCGACATCCGCGAATCTGCCGGAGATTTCCGCGCCCGTAACAGTTCCGGTCAATGCTGCAGGAGGAACTCGAAACCAAGAGCTCGCCGTCATCCCTGCATTCTCCGTTGCCATCGAGCCAGGGGATCAGGTCGTCCCCGCCAGCATCACTGCGCCTATTAACATCAACGTAACGGTCAACTCTGATCTGGACGGCGCTCAATCCGGTGTGTTGCGCCTTCAGGCTCCTTCGAATTCCAATATTTCGCCACGGCAGCAACCGGTTTCGTTCTCGCATCGTGGCGAGCAGAAACAATTTGAATTCAAAGTGTCTCTTCCTGCGTTGAAGCAAGGCCATGCGGAGTTACGGGCTGTCTTGAGCAGCAACGGCAAAGAATACTCGGAAAGCTATGCACTCGTTACCCGGGCGGATCTCGGCTCTTTCTATTACTTTCAACCTGCAGTGCAGCACATCAGCATTGTGGATGTAAACGTCCCCAAGGGTCTCAGCATCGGATACATCATGGGCGCGGGCGACGACATTCCAACCGTGCTGCAGCAGATCGGAATGAAAGTGACTTCAATTCCAGCGGACAAATTGGCGACAGAAAATCTCACGCAGTATGGGACCATTGTTTTGGGAGTGCGGGCCTATGACACGCAAAAAGAATTAGTCGCGAATAATAAGAAGTTGCTGGATTTCGTCTCCAGTGGCGGAACCTTGATCGTGCAGAACAACAACAGTGTTGGTGATTTCAACGGCGGGCACTTCACGCCATACCCGGCGGAGCTAGGCCGGTCGCGGGTTTCAGTCGAAGATGCTCCGGTGCAGATTCTCGCACCCGATGATCCGGTATTTCACTATCCGAATGAAATTTCGCAGAAGGACTTTGATGGCTGGATACAGGAGCGCGGACTCTACTTCATGACGACGTGGGACGATCATTTCAAGCCGCTGCTGTCTTGCCATGATCCGAATGAGTCAGACCAAAAAGGTGGCCTGCTGCTGGCGAAGTATGGAAAGGGGACATACATCTACACCGGTTACGCGTTCTTCCGTCAGTTACCTGCGGGAGTGCCGGGGGCAATACGGCTGTTCGTCAATTTGGTTAGCGCAGGTTCGAACCATTAACTGCCGGTTCTAGTTAGCGCACAACTTTAGCAACAGAATAAATAAATGAAATTGCTGTCATTCCGAATGGCTTTAGCCATGAGGAACCTGCTCTTCTTTAAGAGAAAAGTATTTTGCTCAAGGAATGGATTCTAAAGATAGGACAGGAAACGACAGAAGTGTGACCAGTAGCAAGACAATGCCAACGCTCCCCCAAACCGGCGATACCAAGCTCATCCGCGGCATCGGCTTGTGGAGCGCGACCTCACTCAACATGATCGATATGATCGGCGTCGGACCGTTCATCACCATCCCCCTGGTGGTGAGTGCAATGGGCGGGCCGCAGGCGATGCTGGGCTGGATCATCGGTGCGCTGCTGGCAACCTGCGACGGGTTAGTCTGGGCAGAACTGGGCGCGGCCATCCCAGGTTCGGGCGGATCGTATCAGTATTTACGCGAAATCTATGGCCCACACCGTTTCGGTAAACTGCTTTCTTTCTTGTTTATATGGCAGCTTTCTTTTAGCGCTCCGTTGTCGATTGCCTCCGGCGCGATTGGCTTCGCCAGTTACACTTCGTATCTCCTGCCGGGCTTGGAGCAGCAATACGCTTCTCACAACTGGGCCCTGCATTTGCCGCTATTGGGCACGCTGCAATTTCACTGGGCAGTCGCAGGCACAACTTTCATCGCTATCGGAATTGTGCTGATCGCCGTCTTGCTGCTCTATCGCCGCATCACCGACATTGGCTTCCTTTCCAAATTCCTCTGGTTCGGCGTGATGGGAACCATCGGCTGGATTATCTTCGCTGGATTCATTCACTTCAGTGCCTCGCGTGCAATGAGTTTTCCTCCCGGCGCGTTCACCCTCTCAAAAAACTTTTGGCTTGGTCTGGGGTCGGCTATGTTGATCGCCACTTATGATTACTGGGGCGCTTACAACGTGTGTTTTCTCGGGGACGAAATCAAAGAACCGGCCAAAAACATCCCCCGCGCCTTGCTGCTATCGATTTTTCTCGTCGCATGTCTATATCTAATGATGAACATCAGCATTCTCGGCGTGGTTGACTGGCACGAGATGCTGCGCTCCCCGAATTCAAACAATAAGCTCTACGTCGTCTCAACTTTTATGGAACGCATTTATGGCCCCTGGGCAGCGAACCTGGTGACGGTGCTCGTCATGTGGACAGCATTCGCTTCGGTTTTTTCGCTGATGCTGGGGTACTCGCGGGTGCCGTATGCGGCCGCGCTGGATGGAAACTACTTTAAAGTTTTTTCGCGCATCCATCCCGTTTATCGCTTCCCACACATTTCGCTTCTTGCACTCGGCGGCGCGGGCCTGCTGTTTTGCTTTTTCTCCCTCGTGGACGTAATCTCGGCGCTGGTGGTCATTCGTATTCTGCTGCAATTCATTCTTCAAGCTATTGGCATTATCGTTCTGCGAATACGCCGGCCAGACGTGCCGCGTCCCTTTCGCATGTGGCTTTACCCCCTACCGGCGATTTTGGCCATCATCGGCTTTGCATACATTCTGCTGGCACGAAAGGATTTCATTAAGGAAATTCGCTATGCCTTCGTAATCCTGATCGCAGGCATATTTTTGTACCTCATTCGCGCGTGGCACTATCGCGATTGGCCGTTCCGCGCGGCGCTTCCCACCACTGCAGAAGTCAAGGCTAGCTGATGGCGGACTCTATCCATGCGCCGCATCCGCCTCTGCATGACGATTACAGAAGCAACTCTGCGCTGGCACCGTTGCGCGAACCGCTTTTCCGTTGGCTGTGGATTGCGGCCGTAATTTCCTACATTGGCAAATGGATGCAGATGGTCGGAGCAGCCTGGCTAATGACCCAGCTCACCACGTCTCCCTTCATGGTCGGCTTAGTCCAGGCGGCGATAATGCTTCCTGTCTTCCTCGTGATTCTTCCTGCCGGCGCACTCGCCGACA
>QHZX01000337.1 GCA_003224835.1 Acidobacteriota bacterium
GCCCGGGCTGAGATACAACTGTGAGAGTGCCCCTTTATACGCGCGCGGTGATACCGAACTTCTCGCCAGACTTCGCGAGCTGGATGAGGCGGGCACGCGCCTCGAGTTGGGAGCCAAAGCGCGCCAAGCGGTTGTTAAGAAGCATGACGTCCGCAAACATGCCGCTAATCATAGTGCGGGCTTCTCAGCAGCTCTTCGTTGCAAAGTTTCGATCTTGATGCCCGTCTTCGATACTCAGCCGGCGTACCTCGCCGAGTGTTGGGAGTCGATACGGGCGCAAACTTTCCGCGAATGGGAGTTGGTGTTGGTCGACGATGGATCGAGAGCAACTAAAACAGTCGCAGAAATTGACCGCATCGCCAGAGATCCCAGAGTGGTCCTCATACGACTCGACGAAAATCAGGGTATTGCTTTTGCTCTTAATACGGGACTGGCCCGCTGCCGGGGAAAGTTGGTGGCCCGGATGGACGCGGATGACCGGATGATGGCAACGCGGTTAGAGCGGCAATTTGCTTACTTGCAAGTCCACCCAGACGTCGCCGTACTCGTGACTCAACTGCAGGGGATCGAGTGGGAAACCGATCAGCTACATCCACCAACTGAGCATCCGGAGCAGGTCACGGATGAGTACATCAGACACCAACGGGACACTTCGGAAATCTGGTTTCTCAACCACCCCACCGCAATGCTGCGCCGCAGTGAGGTCATGAATCTGGGCGGTTACCCTACCTATCGCGTCGCTCAGGATCTTGGTCTTTGGTTGAAAGTCGTTAAGGCGGGTCTGAAAATCCACAATCTGCCCACCGTCGAATTGTACTACCGGTTGCATCCCAGACAAGTTTCGCGGGCCAACGGCGTGCGGCGCGAGGAATATGCGCAGATCGTCGAGGAGTGTTGGGCACGTCAAGCCGCGGTGTGAGAAACCGCTATTTCTGAGCCGCGACAAGGAACATAGTGATTTCATGCCAATAGCGTTGACTGGTAGCAAGAGCATCAATCTCCGACTCGTAAGCAGCTCTCATCGCCTCGAGTCCTTCTGGCGGCTTCGCTAATCAATAAGAATCCACCTTTCGACTGCCTTGGCCACTCCATCTTTTTCGATCGTCGAAGTTACCCAATCAGCACAGGCCTTGACGGCCGCCGGTGCATTCCCCATCGCGACCCCAATTCCTGCATATTCGAGCATCTCGATGTCGCTAACGTCGTCGCCAATCGCCATCACATTTTCCGGCCGGAGCGCCATGATCTCCTCAGCCAGACACTTAACCGCCAATCGTTTGTTGGCCGTGGGATGAAACGCCTCAAGCAACATTATCGACTTGTATTTCCTTATCCGAGTTCGGCTGTCCGAATTCTTCAGATGGGTAGAGAGGCGGTTAATGATCTCGACATCATCGCTGAGCACCATCACTTTTGTGGTTGCTCGATTTAGCAGTGGCCGCAGGTCACTCACGACAATTGGTACAACGGTTGAGCCTTCAAAAAATTTGCTCGATGCGTCATTCAGATTCGAGACATACAGATCGTCCTCGATATGAAAGTGAACAGACAGGCGGCCGGTCAGGCTTAGGCGCTGTGTATGATCCAGAATTTGTGCAACCACGCGCGCTTCCAACGGCCAGTGCCGATGAGTGATTCCGGTATTACGATCGCGGATGAGGCCTCCCTCAAAGCAGATCAGAGGCTGAGTTGAACCGATGAGATCATATGCGGGCAGAGAGGACTGATACCGCCGTCCGGTGGCGATCGCCACCGCAACTCCCCGGCTTTGGGCTAAAGCTACGGTCTGCGCAACGGAATCCCTGATGCAATTCGATTCGTCCACAATCGTGCCGTCGAGGTCAAGCACGAGCAAGCGAATATCGCGGGCCGTCTTCGAGGGGACCGTCCGGACTGTGGAGACTTTGCGATTCTTGTTTTCGCTCATCGACGATTCCCAAAGCGAAGCAGCCTTCACCCCTTGCTCGACCAAAGCTTACAGCGAGGTGCTTCGGTCACCAATCTCGAAGTGCTGCCTCCAGGTTTTTCCAAGGCCAGGTAAGGCTGGGAAACTTTCGCGTTCGATACCGCTCGAAGTCTTTTTCGAAATTCCTGGATGTGCGGATACCGTTTGCGGAAAAGATCAAATTCTGAAGCTTGCTTGCTCTGGCGTTATAGAGGCCGGCAAAATGATCGGTGGGGATTTCAAAATGATTTCGCAGTGCGTGGCCAACCGCGTACGCCAGTGACCCTTGCAAGTAACTATGAAGCCACTCGTGAAATATGTCGCGCTGTTCTCCCAGGTCCGCCAGATGAATGTGAGCGGGAAGAGCTTCAAGATTTTTATTGGCAAGCCGACGTAGGGCGTTATCTGCTCTGAATCCTCCCAGGTCGCGGTGCCAGAACCGCTTTGTGGGAATTCCGTTCCGCAATTCCATCAAGATATTCTGCTCATGCATTTCACCGACCACGCCTTCTGTCATTCCGAGGAAGTAAGCCTGGTAGATAAGCGGCGTAAGAACGAACGTGTCAACCCAAGTCGTGGGTTCGAGCCCGCTCGATTCGACCAACTCGACGATGCGTGGGCGTCTATCATTCCGAGAAGCACACAGGCTGAATACCGGTACGATTTCCACTCTTGGGCCAAGTTCCCAGGGCATGTCTCGAGCCAAAAGCCCGGCATTGGTTTGCTTATGTAGCAGCCCTACGGAATCATCAAGTAAGAGAATTCCTTGCCGCGCCAAGTCCGCTCTCGGAATTCCCACCAATAACGAGGAGATACCTACGCTTCGCTTTATTTCGAAAAGCCTAACGTTTCGATTTCCCCCACCGATCCATAGGTTAAGGGACGCTTTCACCGCGAACGGCGGCGTGTTAGAAGACCGCGGATTCCAAACCAGGAGAGTGCGGTGCGAAGCCATTGGCGTTGCCAGGAATCTCGGGTTTCTCCACCTGGCGCCCTTCAGGTCGCGATTGAGGAAATACGGCACGCTCAATGGATTCACAAGATGCGAGTAGAACTCTGAACTGGATCCCGACAGATACCAGGGTAAAGGGCGCGTCGGATTTTGAAACAAGCGGAACTGATTCCGCGGAGCTTCGAATTCAGGTAGCCAAAAAACCGGTTGCTGTTCCGGCCAGAACTCGGGCGGGACCAAAGTAGGTTTGATCGAGTAATCGCCTTCTCTTATCGTACGATCATTTAGCGTTTGTTCCTGATGAATCCATTTCACCGGATCCGGGTAACTCAAACTGAGTTTCCGTAGCGCCGCTCGTCCGGCCGCGCGTGGCCGCAAATAATGCTGGGGATTTGGATTCGGTGTTGTCCACATCCTTTGCGAGTCTCGTGGTCAGAGTGTCCGCTCTGCTGCATATGATCTGAGGAGTTTCATCTGTTCCTCGAAGCCGTCAAGGTTTTGAAAACCATTCACTGTCGCTAGTTCCAGCAACCGTGTCCGGCGCTCAACATCGAGCGCCCGCAGCACTTGGTCGAGTTCCGCGCTGCTCAAGTTCATCAACTTCGTCATGCATTTGCCGGTGAATTGAATCTGCTCGCGGGACACCATTCGTAACAGATCCTCGAACGGGGCAAAATTAATTTGCCATTCTATTTTCGGATTCGCCCTGCCGATGTCCGGATCGATGACGAATATGTACAGCCACCGGACCTTAGTAGCTTCGACGGATTCAAAGTACTGTTGCATTGCGTGTTGTTGTGCGCCGGTGACGCAGACATCATTGACGAACAGAATCGGGCGGCCGTGAAAATCAGCGTTACGAACCAGCCTCTGGCTTAAGCGTTCGCGTAGTGTCAGGCGATCTGCAAGATCCAATTTTGCATAGTCTATTGACGCGGTTGACTCGTTATCGTATTGGATATCGACCAGGGAAAGTTCTTTGTGATTGCGTGTGTCTCGCTCCCGCAAATACAAATCAGATAACTCCCGGCACAACAAGTTGGCGGCCGCCAGTGTCTGGGCAGCGATCGCCGGTCCCGTCAATATCCAGCCGGTATGGTCTGAGTCATTTGCGATCAATTCCCTGACCAGCGGCAGCAGCAAGCGAGCGTAATAGCGAACGCTGTCGACCACGCCGAGCTTGAAGCCGGGATAGTGGCGAAAAATTTCTGCCTGCGCGTCGAACGGCAGTTCGCTGATACGGTGCAGGCAGGTGGTTTCAAAGTTACTTGCCATGTTAGCGATTAGGGCCAACCTCGGTGCTTTCCAAAACTGCGTTGTAGTTCTCCTCCGTGTCTCGGTGCACCTCTGCGTCTCTGTGGTGAAAATGACTTGGGAAGAATCTCACCACGGAGGCACAGAGATTCACAGAGACACCGCGGAAAATGAAATTAGGCCGCTACCCCATACCTTAATGACTCGCTTTGGCTGCGTCGACTGACGCGTTGGTTCACTTGGGCAGATCAATGTAGCCGTACCAGGCAGCCTCTGGTGGATTCGCCAAGAGCGCACGACTTGCTCTCACGTAGATCTGGTTGCCCCAGTCATAATGCCAGAAGACCTTTGCGGTTTCGTTCAGCAGACCTTCACAGGTCATGGCCCAATTCAAGAGCCGCCGGTTCTGCAACCTGACATCGTTTTCGTCAATGCGTCCGGCCGTCAGCTCTCGTTCAAAATAGTCGCCGGCACTCGTAGCGCTATCACTGTCTTCCTCAAAGTTCGCTCCCATGTCCAGCAATTGCCTGGTCACGGAGTCTCGCAGCGTCAGATCCACTGCCGCCCCGTTCGTATGCGCCGGCCAGGTGCGGGGATCGTTCTCGTCGCAGGACGCCGGATCTACGATGAACTGTCGTGCACGTTCCCGGTGTTCCTGATCGCTGCCACTTGGGCTCTCCTGTTTCGCTTTTGCGTAGTAGAAGTTCCACAACCCTTGTTGGCAGGCAACCGTACGATGACCGTCGAACACGAACAGCTCGGCGTCGTACGGCCGAAGCATC
>QHZX01000338.1 GCA_003224835.1 Acidobacteriota bacterium
TGCTAAATGCAAAAAAAATGTGAGCTAGCGGTCTAATTGAAGATGCTTCACCTGACTTCGTGCCTTGCTGCCGATCCAGCACTCCTGAGGAACTCAACAAGCAGTCCGGTGACTCCTCAGTTGCGCCAGGCGTCAGCTTGGTTGCGGGCTGCATTCAGCCTGCGTATGATGCATCCCCATGAGCAGCGGAAGCACCGCGCACAAGTTCCAGCTTCGCGAAAAAGCACAATTGATGTCTACTCCGGAGATGGATCGCACGCTAGCACGGCTTGCGCACGAGATCGTTGAGAAAAATAGCGGCGGAGAGGACATGGCATTTGTAGGAATTCGCAGGCGGGGAGTGCCGCTGGCCGAGCGCTTAGGCCGGATGGCCAGCCGCATCGAAAACAAACACATACGCGTTGGCGCGCTTGACATAACTTTCTATCGCGACGATCTCTCGACTCTAGCCCCACGACCGCTGGTAAAACAATCAAACATCGATTTTGAGATTGAAGGGAAACGGATCATCCTGGTGGATGATGTGCTCTTTACCGGGCGCACCATTCGTGCGGCCATAGAAGCGCTGTTTCTTTGTGGGCGGCCGGCACGTGTGCAGCTGTGCGTGCTGATCGATCGCGGGCACCGCGAGTTGCCAATCGAGGCGGCATATGTGGGCCGCGCCGTACCGACCACGATGCGGGAGGTGATTGAAGTCAAAGTGAACGAGATCGATGGTATTGAAAAAGTCCTTTTACTGGAAAAATAAGGTGCGGCAGCTCGTCTTTTCGAGCTTTTCTTCTACATGTCTAATAACACTCTCTCGCAAAAACAGCGTCAACGGTTGCTGGAGTCTGCACGCGCAGCTATGCGACAAGCTTATGCCCCTTACTCGAATTTCAAAGTCGGGGCAGCCTTGCTGACGAGTGAAGGGCAAATCTTCTCCGGCTGCAATGTCGAGAATGCCTCCTACGGCCTGACCAACTGCGCCGAGCGGACGGCAATTTTTTCAGCGGTCGCGCACAACGGCCCAGGGCTGACGATTCGAGCAATCACCGTCGTCAATGACCGAGAAATGCCGTGTTCCCCTTGCGGCGCATGCAGGCAAGTTATCTATCAGTTCGGATCGGAGGTAACCGTCATCTTTCTCGGTGCGAACGGATTTAAAGAACTGCCGATCTCTGAACTTCTGCCCGAAGGATTTCGCCTCCAGTGATCCCGACCGTTCTGCAATCCCGGCCCGACCGCGTTCCGCTTCGCGCGCTGGATGTGATTGCTAAAAAGCGGGACGGCCGGGAGCTATCTGCCGTTGAAATCGAGTACTTCATCCAGGAGTACACACGCGGAGAAGTCCCCGATTATCAAGCTGCAGCATGGCTGATGGCTGTAATCTGCCGTGGAATGACGCGCGCTGAAACAGCAGCACTAACGCATGCCATGCTGCTCTCCGGCGAAACGCTCGATCTATCGGTCTATCCTGCAGCAAAGGTCGACAAGCACTCCACCGGCGGCGTGGGTGACAAAACATCTCTTGTAATTGCGCCGCTTGTCGCTGCCGGCGGGTTGTATGTTCCGATGATCAGTGGTCGCGGACTCGGGCACACCGGAGGCACTCTCGACAAACTGGAATCAATTCCCGGCTTCAATGTGAATCTACCGCTTAAGCAATTTCGCCACGTGCTCGGCGAGTGCGGATGTGCGATGATCGGCCAGACAGCAGAAATCGCTCCGGCTGATCGCAAGCTGTATGCGCTGCGGGATGTGACCGCCACCGTAGAGAGTCCATATTTGATTTGCGCATCGATAATGGGCAAGAAGCTTGCCGAGGGAATAGATGCACTGGTCCTGGACGTGAAAACCGGCTCCGGTGCCTTCATGAAATGCGACGAGGATGCGGCATTTCTGGCCGAGCTGATGGTTGAGACCGGTAAATCCGTGGGCAAGAGAGTCGTCGCGCTCATAACCGGCATGGACCAGCCGCTCGGGATCAGTGTGGGCAATGCACTCGAGGTCATGGAATGCATGCAGGTGCTTCGCGGTGGTGGTTCCGAAGACCTGCGCGAACTGTGCATCGAGCTAGCAGGCTGGATGCTTTATCTCGGAGGCAAGATGCAAACCGCGGAGCAGGGAAGATCCGAAGCTGAGAGGCTCCTGGATTCTGGTGCGGCGTTGGATAAATTTCGCAAACTGATTGAGCTGCAGGGCGGAAATGTGGGCATCCTCGAAGACCCGTTGTTATTGCCGCATTCTAAATTTACTGCAGAGATAACGGCTGACAGCACTGGGTTCATTGGCGAGATTAACTGTCAGACCATCGGTAATGCGTGCGTGGTTCTCGGAGGCGGACGCAACAAGAAAGAAGACGCGATAGATCCATCTGTGGGTATTATCATGCGCCGAAGGCTTGGTGATCGTGTCGCGTCGGGCGAATCGCTTTGTACTATCCATTACAATTCTGAAATCCAAGCTGACGAAGCGGCCGCCCTACTGCGGAATAGTTTCAGTATTAGCGAGAGTGTTGCGCCGAAGAAGCCTTTGATCCATCGAATCATTTAATAACCGGCAGCGCAGCGCGTCTCACTTCTACTCAGGGCAGAGGGAGGTTCATGGGTCGATTAACGGGGTTGCTGGGCCTGCTCACGATGATGGCGCTCGCATTCGCATTCTCAAACAACCGGCATGCAATTCGGGTGAAGACGATCGTGTGGGGGCTGGCTCTGCAGTTCGTGCTGGCGATTTTCGTTCTGAAAGTCCAAGCCGGAGAGTGGCTCTTCGCCAAGGCTGGCTATTGGGCCAAGCATCTCCTCGATTTTTCCTACTACGGTTCAGTTTTCGTGTTCGGTGAACTGGGAAAGCAGAAATCATCTCTCGGACTCGTCTTCGCCTTTCAGATCCTGCCTACAATTATCTTTATAGCTGCCTTTTTCGCTGTTCTTTATTACGTCGGTATCATGCAGATCATCATTCGCGCTGGCGCTTGGGTCATGACAAAAGTGATGGCAGCCAGCGGTGCCGAATCGCTCAACATCGCAGCCAGTATTTTCATGGGCCAGACTGAGGCGCCCTTGACCATCCGTCCATTTCTTCCGGAGCTCACGCAATCCGAATTGATGACGGTCATGACCAGCGGAATGGCGCACATATCCGGGGGAATGATGGCCGCTTACATTGCTGTAGGCGGTGCCGACGCCAAGAGTCTGCTCACCGCAGTGATCATGACTGCACCCGGGACGCTCCTCATTTCGAAGATGCTCGTTCCCGAAGTACAAAAGCCACTTACTGCCGGCCGAGTCCAAATGCCGCAGATCGAGAAGGAGTCGAACATACTCAGTGCTATCGCCCGCGGGACGCTTGATGGCCTGCATCTCGCGTTGAATGTGGGCGCGATGCTCATTACTTTTCTCGCACTGCTGGCTTTGGTGAACGCGATAATGGGCTACATTCACATTTATGTTCATTGGTTTCCCTATAGCTTGGAACTTGTACTCGGCTGGGCCCTAGCGCCGATTGCGTGGCTAATCGGGATTCCGTGGCATAGTGCGCCGATGATCGGAAACTTGTTAGGGACACGCATGGTGACGAACGAATTTGTGGCATTTGCGAAATTGGGCACGATCAGATCAACCCTTGACCCGCGCTCCTTTACCATTGCGACGTTTGCGTTGTGCGGCTTCGCGAATTTCAGCTCCATTGGCATCCAGATAGGGGGGATTGGGGCGTTGGCGCCGAATCGTCGGGAGGACCTTGCACGTCTGGGTTTGCGCGCCATGCTAGCAGGCACAATGGCGAACCTGATGTCGGCGTCAATCGCCGGAATACTGATTTCCTAAGACGCCGTGGGTTTTAGAGCGATAAATGAAGGAACAACTTTGCTTCAAATATTAAGCTGCGCATTGCAACCGCGAAAATTCTGCTTACTATGGCTCATGCTATTGGTGAGTACCGAACTATTTCACGCACAATCGTCTCGAACTGGGGAGGACCGGGCAAGTCTTCAGCTTGAGTCGGTTCGAAAGCGGCCTCTGCTCGCATTAAATTTTTTACGTCAAATGCCAAAGGGGGGAGACCTCCACAACCACCTCGGAGGGGCAATCTATGCTGAGAATCTAATTGGATTTGCGGTGCAAGATAGGCTTTGCCTGGATCGGAGAAGTTTAGGCATAGTATCCGCAGCTTGCGATACTCCGTGCAACAAAGAATCCGCAATACTAGCTGCCCAATGCGCCGACCGCGATCAGGAGCTTTACAACTCCATTGTGGATGCGTGGTCAATACGGAACTGGGAACGGGGATATGAGTCTGGGCATGATCATTTTTTTTCCACTTTTTCAAAGTTTGAGCGCGTATTCGAGAATCACACAGGTGAATTCATCGCTGTCGCGATGAATCAAGCCGCCGCAGACCACCTGCAATACCTCGAACTGATGCACACGATTGGCGGAAGTAGCGCCGCACTTCTAGGTGCGAAGCTGAATTGGGACGGGAACTTCTCTGAAGCGCGGCAAAAGCTCATTGCGAATGGCTTCGAAGAGAATATCAGTCAGATCCGCAAACAACTGGATGGAGACGAGCAGACCGCCCGAAAGAAGTTGGCATGCGGTTCGGATTCTCCTGAACCCGGCTGTCAGGTTACCACTCGATACCTGTATCAGGTACTGCGAGGATTTCCTCCTGAACAGGTTTTCGCGCAGATTCTTACCGGATTTAAGCTGGCTTCCGTTGATCCCCGGGTGGTG
>QHZX01000250.1 GCA_003224835.1 Acidobacteriota bacterium
CGCGATCGACGCCGGCGGTAATTTCACCTGCTCGAACTCTAATGTTGATGATGACGGCAGCATCGTCCGCGCCTTCCACGATCCGCACATCTGCGTAATCCCTGATCTGGACCATGGCTGGCCCGGCACGCATCACGAGATCAACTTCGCCGACGGCAACCTCGCGCTGCTACAGCGGTTGAACGACGGCTTCGTGCGTGTTAACGATGTTTCCGAGCAGCAAGACCTGCTCGGCGAGAACGCTACCGAAGATGACACCATGGGCTTCTACAACCAGAACGAGATCCCGTTCTATTACGATCTGGCACAGAAGTTCGCCATCAGCGATCGCTATTTCTCGTCGCTTCTCGGCCCCACGTTCCCCAACCGCGCCTACTTGATAGCTGCAACCTCGTTCGGACACCTGAGCACGAACGAGATCATTCCGCCCCCTGGTGGGTACCAGCCGATCACTGGCACGATCTTCAAGCTCATGGATGAACATGGCGTCACCTGGGCGGACTACTTCCAGGATCTGCCGCAGGCTGCTGATTTCCGCCCGTTTCCCGGCGTGCCACCGGACCCGCACTTCCAGCCCCTGCCGGTATTTCTCGCGCAGGCCGCGGGAACCCCCGGCGCTGGCATATTGCCGGATGTGTCCTTCGTTGATCCCAACTTTGGATATTTTGGATTGGCCGTTGAAAATGACGAACACCCGCCAACCGACATTCGTCGCGGCCAGTTCTATGTCTCGCAGGTGGTGAATGCCTTGCGCAGCGGTCCCTACTGGAAGGATTCAGTCCTTTTCATCAGCTACGACGAGCATGGCGGCTTCTACGATCATGCCAAGCCACCAGCGGCGTCGCAAGGTGGCGAGCTCAATCCCGACGGCATCAATCCAGGCCAATGCGAGGACCTATCGAATCCTCCCACCAGCGAACAGCCAGGCGGGGGCGCCAATTGCTACTTCAGCATGAGCGACGCGGCAGTGCTTTGCCCGGACTTCACTGCCACGGGTCCTTACCCGGCAGAGTGCGCCAACTTCAACCAGCTCGGCGTGCGCGTGCCGTTCGTCGCGATCTCACCGTTTTCGAAGCCGCATTACGTCTCGCACACCGTCGGCGACCACACTTCGCTGCTCGCCTTCATCGAGACGGTCTTCATGGGTACCGACAACGGCGTACGTCCGCACCTGACCGCACGCGATCTCAACGCGAACCCGCTGCTCGACCTATTCGATTTCAACGGTTCACCGTCGCTCAACACGCCGGTCGACCAGACCACGCCGGCGTTCTTGGACTGTACCCCATAGCGCGCAGTGCTCCCTCGCGTAACGATATTCAATACGCTGATGGGCATGGCGGCTCTCAGAAGCTTGTTGCTGCTGACGAGTTCGCTGCATGCGGGGAAACAAACTTCGATACGGGAGCGGGGGATCGCGGGCATAGCCGCGGGACGCTGGGACGACTTTCAGTCGCGGCTATTATTTATTGGCACACATACGATCTCTACAAAATTCCTACTTGGGTCTTGGCGACTCTGGTCTTATTGGGTCAATATTTGGCTCTTGGAATGGTAATTCCGGCAGCGATCCTTTTTCTGCTCGATAGAAGCAGGTCCGAGCTCAGCTCTCCCTGATCGTCAATTGTTGAAATCAGGCGTTATCACTCATTGACATTCGTCTAGTTCAAAAGTGATGGATGGGTCTGGCCGCAAGTTCCTGAAACAACGGAGCGAAAGTGTTGGTCGGCCCTAGCAGACGATTTTCGAACTTTTCTGGAAAATACTACAACTTTTGAACTCGCCTTTTTAACGTCTTAGGGCTGAAGCGAGCCTGATGGGTAGGCCCTGGCAGACGTTTTTGGAACCTTTTGCCTGCGTCAAAAGTCGCAGCAAAAAATGGATTACGATCAACTAGCCAAGTCATCACAGCCTGCTCGCGGCGTAACGAAATAGCACCGAAAACGGACGGGGTGCCAAGGCAAAGAATACGCTTGCCGGCCGCCAGTGCCATATCTGCAATTAGTTTTGCGGAGCTGCTGGTGAATCGCCATTCAAAGTCAACGGGACAGGGCTCAGGGTCCGATTGGATGGCTAATGCGCCATCTGCGCTTGTATCGTCAAATCGCGCCGCTATCTGCAATCGTCCTAATGCGGCCGAGACCTCTGTCGGGAAAGCTCCTTTACACTCGGAACACAGCTGGCGGAACGAGATGTTGCCCCGACAAATTCGAGAACGGACGATTTCATCAAGTTCATTTCGATACAACGCCGCATCCGACTCTGTCGCCAAAATCACTGCTACCTCGTCAATGTTGGTTGACGCCATGTTTTATAGCGATAAACCCTGTTGCCGGTGCGCCTCAGTCGTGAACGCTTGATACCGGGTCGTCTAGTCGCAGGAGTCTGGACTTTGAATCCGAGTACGGGCGTTCGAATCGCTGCCCCAGCGTTTTAAGAGTTCAAGGGCGTGCCTACCAGACAACTCCCTATCTCCGCAGGCATTATTGCTCAAAAAGGCAGTTGACACTAGGTCCGGCGCTTTGCGGATTTCTTGAGCAAAGAATTCCGGATTTAGCTTGCGGCGCGGAGATAATGATCCATCCAATCCAGGATCAAGGTGCGCATCGCGGGCAACTCCACGTGCTCACAATCAAAGAGTTCGATGTGGAGGTCCCTCTCGTTTCCGTGCGCACGATAGAGCGGCAGCAGGTAATCGCGAATCTTCTCAACTCCGATCGGCGGAGTTAAACGATCAAGCCGTCCATTCACGCTGAGGTGAGCTCTGGGAACGATGAGCTCGTTGATCTGCGCAGTCTGAAAATGTTTCAAGAGAGATGGAACATAATAGTAAATTCCGTGCTCGCTCAGTGAATTCGCTTTGATCAGCTCTTCAAAATCGGTGAGGCAGCAGACGTCGATGCACAGCTTCACGCGAGTATCGAGTGCTGCGAGCCACCATGCTTTCGTTGCACCCATTGACATGCCAAACACCGCCAGACGCTGGGGATCCACTTCGGGGCGGCTCGCCAGGTAGTCGAGCGCGCGCAATTCGTCGAAGGCCAACGTGACCGTCTTTTTCGTGCTGGCGCTCGCCAAAACACCAGCTGTCGATGGCCAGTGTGACCAGTCCTTTTTCGGCGCAGACTGGAGCGTAAGCGGGCTGTGCCTCGACGCCGCGCAATAACTCCTCTTTGCCCAAGCCGTACATTCCGGCATGCCAGTGAATAAAAAGCAAGCCCGGCGCGCGCTTTTGGAGTTTCTCAGGAATTAGCAACAACGCGGGAACGGGCTCCTCACCGTTGAGGTCGAGCACCAACCGTTCCAGCGTGTAGCCATCGTGCTTTTCGGTACTGATTAGCTTCGCCGGTCCCGGCTTGTGCTGCCACGGCAAATCGCCAAGTAGGCCCCAGAGTTCTTTGCGACGTCTTTCCTGAGCGGAAGCAAAGTCCTGGCCTGACACTTCGCCGATGGACAATTTAGTACCGAGTGCAGTTGCCGATGCAGCTCCCACCGAGCTTTGCAGAAAATCGCGCCTCGTCCACATAATGGGCGAATCGAGTGTATTCTTTTCTGCTTCAGGTGGAAAGCAAAAGTGGTCTCAAAACTAATCTTTTGCGCTCGCGAATATACTTTCAGCCTTTAGCGCGGAGGAATCTTATGGACACGCGAATTTCACGGCGAAATTTATTGAGGGCTGCGGCGGCAAGCGCAATTCCACTGAAAGCGGTTGGCAATCCGGTAGCGGGGACATTTGCATTGGACGAGGAGCCCGCCAATTCTGCTTCGGGCAATGATCGCATTCTGGACATGCATGTCCATTTCGATGAGAAGAATCCCAACTTCATCCCAGATTTGGTGACTCTGGCCGAGCGGATGAATCTCACCGCCTGCCTGCTTACTCCGTATCCTCATCGCGCAGAAGTCGCAGATGCGGCCAAAAAATATCCACAGCATATTGTCCCATTCGGCTTTATTGAATTAGACGCCCCGGATGTGCTGGCACAGGTAAAAGATTTTCACGCCCTGGGATATCGTGGGCTTGGCGAACTTGAATTCGTGAAAAAGCCTTACACCGATCCTTCATACGTGCCGGTGTATGAACTCGCCAATCAATATGGCTGGATACTGTTTTTTCACACCGGAATTGTGCTTCGTCGGACAGTTGACCAGCCAGAGGACGTGGCTTCCTACCGAATGCGCGCGTTTCATCTCGAAGAAATTGCCCGGCGCTTCCCCAAATTAACAGTAATCGGCGCCCACTGTGGCAATCCAGAATACGAATGGGCGGCCGAGGTCGCACGTTGGAATCCTAATGTATTTTTCGACCTCAGCGGTTCCACTTTGACCAAAATGAGTGCCCGCCTGGGCGAATTTAAGAACATCTTCTGGTGGTCCGGTCAGGGAGAATGGAAAACAGAAACGCCTGCTAATGACCCGAGCGCTTTCGTTAAGTTGGTGTTTGGATCTGATAGTGGCCTTGAAGGGATTCCGCGCGTTTTAGAGCAATACCGAGCATTGTTCAAGGCTTGCGATGTGCCCGTAAGCACGCAAAAAATGATCTTAGGGGGGACGCTAGCAAGCATTCTTCGGCTGTAAGGATTGAAAATCACACGATCCAGCGTGCAATGAAAGCAGGCCGGTTGAGTGCAAGCGAGATTCCTCGGCCGCGTTGAGAGCGCGGCGCGTCGGAATGAACTCCGACAGAGCCTCCCTACTGTCAAAAGCTTCTCCAATGCTTGACAACGGCGCAAAATACGTGGTAACCAAGCACCAGCTCACATAGTTGCATCTCGCCTGATGCTCGACGCCCGGCATTCTTTCACTAGGGGCGTTGAAAGGACTTAGCCGTGTTGAAGAAAATCGAAATCGAAGCTCGAGGATATTTGTTCCAAACCCTATTGACGGTCGCATTTGTGTTTCTGATGTGTTCGGTCGCTTTGGCACAGATCGGTACCGGCGGCATCACCGGCACCGTACTCGATCCGAGCGGTGCCGTCGTCGCCAACGCCGACGTGACCATTACCAATGTGGACCGCAACACTCCACGGAGTACGCACACAAGCAGTTCAGGCTCCTATGTGGTTACCGACTTGCTGCCTGGGCATTACTCGGTGACGGTAAAGCACGCGGGTTTTGAAACCGCAGTCATCTCTCCGTTTGAGCTGCAGGTGGACCAGACGGCCCGCGTGGATGTAAACCTGCATGTCGGCCAAGCGAGTGAAGTCGTTACCACCGTCGCTGAGGCACCCCTGTTGGACACCGAATCGAGCACCGTAGGTCAGGTCATCGATACGAAGAGGGTCGTTGATCTGCCCCTGAACGGCCGCAATTTTCTTGATCTCGCCACCTTGGGCACGGGCGTAACCTTTACCAAAGATGGCAACACTGCATTCCAGGAAGTACGAGACGTAGGAAGCCGAGTTGGCAACCAATATTCCTTGGGCGGTGCGCGTCCTCAGGACACGGATTTTCTCCTCGACGGGGCGAATAATACTTCGCCGGACTTCAACACTTTTGGAGCCCTACCTTCAGTCGATGAAATCCAGGAATTCAAAGTGCAAACGAATTCCTATACCGCAGAGTTCGGTCGTGGCGCGGCGCAGTTGAATGCAGTGACCAAAAGCGGCACAAATACATTTCACGGTACCGCATTCGACTTTCTCAGGAATGATGTGCTTGATGCGAAAGATTTTTTCAACGACATTAATGCCGGTACAACCAATGCACCGAAACCACCGTTTAAGCGGAATCAATTTGGCGCAACAGCCGGCGGGAAGGTTATAGCGAATAAGCTGTTTTTTTTCGGTAGTTACGAAGGCCTACGCGATCGTACGAGTTCGACATTGCTCGAGACCGTACCGACAGTGAATGCGCGGAACGGGATCTTTACGGAGTATGGCATCCCGATCTACATGCCGCACACAACAAACTTTTTTCCTAATAACACGCTGCCGGCCGGGTGCTTCAATCCCAATCCTTCAACTGACGTCCTGTGGCCTAACGCGACCATCCCCCAGTCGTGCTGGAACCCGGCTGTGGTGAAGTTCCTTTCCAATACCCAGTATGTGCCGGCTCCTAATCTCTCTGGAACGACAGATAATCTGACCGGGGTCGTAAGCGCTCCGACCAACAACGATCAATTTGCTGGGCGGCTTGATTACGCTCTGACCGCCAATACGAATTTGTGGGGCAGATATTCGTGGTCACGCGAAGACGCTGTTAACAACGATATACAGCCAGTGAAGAAACTGACGGAGGCGGTGAAGACCCAAACCATTACTCTTCACTATTCCTGGACGATAAGTCCCACAAAGATCAACGAGGTAAGAGTAAATTGGTTGCGCGTCAGAGCCAGCCGGGCTGGCCCATTGGCCGGCACCTCGGACGTCGTTGCATCACTTGGTATTCAGGGCGCTTCCAATGACCCACTTGATTTTGGCACACCCAACTTCACTGCCGATGACAATTTCCTAGGCTCGGGCCTGGGTGAGGACGCCTTTGGTCATCCTCTTCGCAAAGTACAAGCCACCTATGAATTTGGCGATGACTTCTCCTTTGTAAATGGGCGTCATACTTTCAAGGTGGGGGCGGATCTTCGCCATGAAAATCTGAATCTGCTTTCACATAACATCGCGCGGGGGGCATTCCTGGCCCCCGCAGAAGCTACTGCGAGCTTAACTGTCCTGGACACCGGGCTATCTGTAGCTTCCCTATTGCTGGGCATCAGCAACGATTCCGAAGTGGCCAGCGGCGACTCGCATGTACACCTGTTCCGCTGGGCACAGGCCTACTACGCGCAGGACGACTTCAAATTGAATCACAATCTCACCCTGAATTTCGGGGTACGCTATGACTTGGCTCCATTCTGGCACGAGCTTAACGACGCGATGGTGAACGTGGATTTCAGCGGACCGATACCAGTTGTGGTACGTCCTGGGCACGGTGATCCTTATCAAGATTTCCCACCCGTTCGTTTTGACTCAAATCCCAATTCCCCTACCTATTTGCCTTACGTCCGAGACAATCGCCTGGGCCACAACCTTGTGTTCACCGACCGTACGAATGTAGCGCCGCGGTTCGGATTTGCGTGGTCGCCGAACTTTGGTCATGGCAAGACGGTGGTCCGCGGCGGCGCGGGAATCTTCTATTCACCGATGAACGCAGATCCGTGGTTTGACTTTGCGCGTAACGCTCCGCGCGCAGCGAAGTTCATCAAGAGCACGCAATTTTCGGTCGTCGATCAGATCTTCAACAACACGTCTCAAACCAAATCTCAGCCCTCGATGTTTACTGTTGATCCGCACCTCAAGACTCCCCGCATTCAACAGTGGAGCTTCGGAATCCAGCAAGAGCTCGCGAAGGACACAGTTCTGGAAATTGGATACGTAGGATCGGCTTCCACTCATCTGCCGCACCTTCTTGACGTGAACCAGACCTATCCCGCAATGCAAGGTGATAAAGTTCTACAGCCTGTCACTTACCTTCCGCAGCGTTATCAATCCCTGGCAAAGTTTTATAACGTCTTCACGAATGAAACCTCGGCGAATTACAATGCGCTACAGGCAAAGGTTGAAAAGCGCTTCTCGGGAGGCTTCTCCTGGTTGAGCTCTTTCACCTGGTCCAAGAGTCTGGACACCGCCTCCGCAACCCGCGACGGCGGAAATGGATTCGCGACTCCGCACATCTATGACTTCAAGCTGGATTACGGCCCGTCTGCGTTCGATGCCAAACTAAATTGGGTAAACAGCGCGCTTTATCAGCTGCCTTTCGGTAAAGGCCATCGTTGGGGCGATGGATGGAGTGGCCCTATGGACAAGTTATTGGGTGGATGGCAAATTGGCGGCATTAGCTTCGTCCGTACTGGTTTTTCTACGTCCTGCCTCACGACTGACGACGACGCGGTTACCAAGGTTGGCTTTGAGCAAGACTACTGCGACCAGATCGGCAATCCCAATAGTGGGCCTAAGTCGTTCCTTAACTGGTGGAATCTGTCGGCTTTCCCGAAATATGTGAGCATGGATTTCAGTGCGATGAAGACCACGCCCATTACAGAGCGCCTAAGCGCGCAGTTTCGGTTCGAAGCCTTTAATTTCTTGAATCACCCGCTCTTGTCTATGCCGGACCCATTTGTGTCCGACTTGGACCTTGATAATAGTGGAAATCCCAAATTTGGCAGTTTCAATACCATCAGCAGCACAGCAGCCGCCAACCGTCAGCTGCAGTTTGCTCTCAAGCTGATTTGGTAAACGGATGCCGACGCGGATTTTAGACTTCAAAACACGCCACG
>QHZX01000251.1 GCA_003224835.1 Acidobacteriota bacterium
TGGCCAGATCTTCACTAGTGAAGCCGATGGCTTTGAACATGGAGCGAGCCCCGGCCCGGTGACGCCCCTCAGTTATCAGACGGCTGCGGTGTTTTGGATCCATAGGCATAAGAGATTACGACAGCAGCACGGAAAGCGAAAGGCGGCGTGCTGCACCTGATTTAAGTCCGACTCTCAATTCAACTTGTGTCTTGAGTGGGTAGTGCATGCACCATCAATTGAGCAACTTGCCTTTGTTTAGGGGCATCGAAGTTCCCGGTCTGCAAGAGAAGCTCCGACTTATGAACAAATTCCAATTCAGATCAGCAGGACTGTCTGTGCTGTGTCTCGCTTTAGCCAGTTGCGGTGGTGGTACTGGTCGCCAATCTCTTAATCCTCCGCCTTTTCAGCAATCATCCGTTCCGCGTTCGTCTATCAAGAATTTAATGATCGTGGTAATGCAGAACAATTCCTTCGACCATCTCTTCGGCACTTTTCCTGCGACTACACATGGTCTGGATTCCTCACTCCCCAGCTATCACCAAATTGATCAGGCGGGTAATACGGTCACTCCCCGCCTCCTGACCAATCTCAGCCCTACTGACCTACATCACACGGCGTCCAGTTATCAGATCGCATTTGATTCCGGGAAAATGGATAAGTATGCGTGGGAGAATGGCGACCAGTCGATGTCATACTTCGATAACACCAGCATCGGCACTGCGATCGATGGTCAGCAATTCGGAGTGAATACTCTTTGGAATTACGCGCAACAACATGCGCTCGCGGATAATTTTTTCGCTTCGGCGATGGCCAGCGAACCAAGCAACATGCTGTACATGACTTCGGCCAGTGTCGGGACCGGCAGCGATCCTTACGGATACCCGCAACTCGATGCCTGTACCGCTGCCCTGTACCAAAAATTCAAAGGTATCGGCGCGACCATTACCCCCCCGCTGACCTTCCAGAATGTCGGCGATCAACTTTCGGCCGCCAAGATTTCCTGGACCTGGTTTCATGAGTATTTCGCCAATGAGCAAAACGGGACCTGCTTGCATTATGTTCCGCAAGAGAATCCGTTCCAGTATTTTCAGTCCACGGCAAATTCGGCCAACGTGCAGAACTTCACTCTCGACAAGTTTGAATCCCAATTGTCCGCTGGAACCGCGCCAGCGGTCATGTGGGTAACGGCTTCACCACGGCACAGCATGCATCCCGGTTCCGGCAACATTGCGAATGGCATCGAGTGGCTGGACAACTTTGTGCAGGCAGTAAAAGGTTCAAGCGCTTGGCCGAACACAGCAATTATTGTTTTTTGGGATGAAAGCGGCGGTTGGTACGACCACGTCGCCCCGCCTCAATTGAGCGGAAGCATTGGCTTGGGAGCAAGAGTCCCTGTGCTGGTTATTTCTCCACTTGCGAAAGCGGGTTACGTCTCGTCTCAGCAAATGGATTTTGTTTCGATTTTGCGCTTCATCCAATGGAATTGGGCGCTGGGTACTTTCACCGATTCAGGTCAAGCCGCGCGTGAAGCCCAGAGTGGAAACATCTGTGACCTGCTGACCACCACCTGCGGAAATCCGTAATCAGTTTTCGCGAGTATTTAAGCCATCGCGGCGCTGGCTGAATTGTGCCCCGCACCGGCCGATGCCGGCGGATGTGCTCCGGCTAATCCCGCTGCGGAATCGAGCATTTCAGGCGTAGGCACCCCCACACTCACATCCATCACGTCAACAATGGCATACCAGTCGCGGCACAGCTGGCCAATCTGCTTCGTGTTTACGTCCAGCAAAAGACTGGCGCGATGGCCGTGGCCGGAAGCTGAAGCCTGTACAAATGGCATCTCGATCCCACGCCGAGAAACTGCGGTGAGGATTCGCATCAGCGTGCCCTGCGTGTTGCGATAGTGAATGTGAAATGCGTGCATTTTCTCTCCCTAACAAACTTTATGTAGGGCCACCGGCATCGCCCGTCCGCCGCTACCCTATTCCTCTTCGAACAACATCTCCGAAAGCGCTGCTCCCGCCGGAACCATCGGATAAACATTTGCCTCCGGCGCGCAGTCAAACACCAGCAACTCCGGCTCCGGCGATCGTAGAAAACGCTCCAGAGCATCTGCCGTATCAGTCGTCACCGGGTATTCACGCATGACATCTTCGTTCAGGCGCACAGCATTGATGCGATAGGCTTTCGCAATTTCTACGAAATCCGGATTGTCGCTCAAATCTGTCTCAGCATAATTTCGCTGATAAAAAAGCTGCTGCCATTGCCGGACCATGCCCAGATATTTGTTGTCGATGATGACCAGCTTAATGGGCAGATTCAGGCGGCGAACCGTCGCCAGTTCCTGAATATTCATCTGGAAGCCGCCGTCTCCGGAGACGCAAAGCACGGTCGCGTCCGGTTTCGAGAGCTGCACGCCAACCGCCGCAGGAAGCGCAAATCCCATCGAGCCAAGTCCGCCGGAAGTAATAAAACCACGCGGCGAGGCCGACCGATAACGTTGCGCGGCCCACATCTGGTGCTGCCCCACATCGGCAATGACAACGCTGTTCTGCGTCAGTCGGCCAAACAGCTCATCCAGAAAACGAATCGTTGGCTGCGACAGTCCACGCGGATCGAGTTCCGCCCGATCATCTCCGCAAGCGACCGCTCGCCAGCCGCTCCAATCCGGCAATTTAGCGCTTCGCACTTTTTTGTGGAAGGCCGGAATCGTCTTCGCGAGATCGCCAATCACCGGCAGTTCGCACGACCGCACTCGGTCCAGCTGAGCGGGATCAATTTCGAAATGCACAATCTTGGAATGTGGAGCAAAACGCGACGGATCGCCGGTGACTCGATCATCCAGCCGCGCCCCAAAAACCAGCAGCAGATCGTTTTCATGCAGTGCCATGTTCGCAGCCCGCGTGCCATGCATGCCGACCATGCCCAGATAATAAGGAGCCTCTGGCTCAACTGCTCCTAAGCCGTGAACTGTGGCAAACGCAGGAATATTCAGCTCGTCCAGCAAACTGCGCAGTTGCGGTATCGCGCCTGAGAGCTTGGCGCCCGCGCCGATCAGTGCCACCGGACGCTGCGCATTTTGCAGGAGCGCAATCAGCTTGTCGCCAAAGGCTGCTTCCGCCGAAGAATCTGACGGACGCGGTTTCGGCGTGAACTTCACCGGTCCCGCGAACTCCATCTTTGCTTTCAGAAAATCTGTAGGGATATCAATCACTACCGGCCCCGGACGGCCTTCACGCGCCCAGTAGAACGCCTCGGCAATGACGGATGGGATCTCATCAATCGAGCGCACCAGGCGGCTCCACTTAGTAAGTGAAAGCGTCGGACCGAAAACATCGGTCTCCTGGAAAGCATCCGTTCCAATTAACGCGCTGCGGACTTGGCCGGTAATACAAACCAGCGGAACCGAATCCATTTTTGCATCTGCGATTCCGGTCACCAGGTTGGTCGCGCCCGGCCCACTGGTCGCGATCGCCACTCCAACTTTTCCAGTAGCCCGCGCATGACCTTCCGCCGCAAAAACCGCGCCCTGCTCGTGACGCGTCAGGACGTGCCGAATGCCGCTGCCCTCGAGCGCGTCATAAAGCGGCATGATCGCGCCGCCCGGATAGCCGAATACTAGATCGACGTCCTCAGCCCGCAGGCATTGCAAAAATATTTCTGCCCCTCTAAGCATTAACAACCTTCTTCTTCTCGCCTGATTCAGCCTTGTGCGCCTGCTTGCCCGAATCTTTTTGCAGCCACGACATCATTCCGCGCAGGTTCGCGCCAACCTCTTCTACGCGGTGTTTCTTTTCGGCGGCACGCAACGCGGCAAAGTTTTTTCCGCCAGTCTTGTTCTCATCGATCCACTCGCGGGCAAATGTGCCGGCCTGAATGTCAGCCAGGATTTTCTTCATTGCCGCGCGGGTTTCGTCACCAACTACTTTCGGCCCGCGGGTCAGGTCGCCATATTCGGCGGTATTGGAGATCGAGTAACGCATCCGGTCCAGTCCACCTTCGTAAATCAGATCCACGATTAACTTCATTTCGTGGATGCATTCGAAGTACGCGATCTCCGGCTGATACCCTGCCTCAATCAATGTCTCGAAGCCCTTCTTCATCAACGAAGTCAGGCCACCGCAAAGTACAGCCTGCTCGCCAAAAAGATCGCTTTCGGTTTCTTCTTTGAATGTGGTCTGCAAAACTCCGGCCCGTGTGGAACCGATCCCGTACGCGTATGCAAGCGCAAGCTCGTGCGCTCGGCCACTCGCATCCTGTTGGATCGCGATCAGCGCCGGAACCCCACGCCCCTCGGCATAAACCCGGCGCAACAGATGACCGGGACTCTTCGGCGCGATCATCACCACGTCGACATCTGCCGGCGGAACGATAGCTTTGAAATGAATGCTGAATCCGTGCGAGAAGCCGAGAACTTTGCCCTTGGTCAGGCCCGGCTTGATGGCCGACTCGTAAAATCCCGCCTGCGTCTCATCAGGAGTCAGTATCTGGATCCAGTCCGCGCGCTTTGCCGCTTCCGCCGGATCGAGCACAGTGAAGCCATCGGCTTTCGCCTGCTTCGCGCTGGCGCGCGTCGGCTCGAGTCCGACAATCACGTTGTACCCGCTGTCACGCAGGTTCTGCGCCTGGGCATGTCCCTGGCTGCCATATCCAAAAATGGCGATGGTCTTGCCTTTCAGGGCCGAAGGATTCGCGTCGCGCTCGTAAAAGATCGTAGCCACAGTTAAGCTCCTTGAGAGTGCATGATGACTCGTATTGCAAACCGACCGGTCGGTCGGTATATATGGAAATCGTACCTGCCGGTGTGCCCAAAGTCAAGTTATTTGGGTAGTGATTTCCG
>QHZX01000252.1 GCA_003224835.1 Acidobacteriota bacterium
GTTTCCCACATCGAAAAAAAGAGCTTTGGCGCCCATTCGTCAAGTGTATAAGGAGAGGTGCGGCTAGTGTTCAGCTGGTGAGTTACTGATGTCCCGCTGGATATCAAACATCAGGGCCTTATTACGCAGGAACTGACTATTAGCAACTAATCACTGACCACTACTTTGCGCTATCATTCAAGAAATGGCAAAGAAGTCGACCATCGAAGTTGGATGTCCGTGTTGCGGGGCGGCCCTGAAAGTGGACGCCGGCAATGGGGCTGTCATTTCGCACGTGGCGCCGTTAAAGCCGAAGATGTTCAATGACCTGGACGAGGCGGCTCGGGCCATGAAAGAGCAAGATAGCCGGCGAGATTCGATTTTCCGCCAATCCGTTGAAGCGCAGAAGAATGCCTCTGATCTTTTGGAGAAAAAATTCCAGGAGGCGTTGCGTAAGGCAAAAGAGACACCGGACACCGGCAGGCCGATCCGCGACTTTGATCTGGATTAATGCGGGCTGGAGGGGGGCTAAACCTCCTGCCAAAAGTGCCTAACCACACATGCAAAAGGGCCGCCTAAAGGCGGCCCTTTCTCAGCTTCCCTAATGCGCGTTAGAGGGTGGACTCAATCTCGAAACCCCATGCTTCCAGCAAAGGCTCCGGGATGTACTTGGAATTCTTGTTCCTGCGCGCCCATTCGCGCAACCGCGTAGAGCGGAGATATTGGTCAGGAGTAAGCTTGTACTCCTTTACCACCTGCTCAAACTCAGTTACGGTCGGGACAATGGGGCCGATTGGCTCGGGTTTGCCCCAGTTCGGATTGCCGCGTCTCTTAGCCATGCATATTCCTCAAACAGTATTTTGCTCTTAACTGGCTTAGATTCCGACGACTTAAAGAAGGATTCCAAAATCCTTCGCTATCTGCACAGAATATAAACAGAAGAAAACTGCAGGGGCCGCACGCAGAAAAAAGTCAGTCGGAAACACCAATTTTACGTAACTGCGGTCCAAAGTCAATCATGATTCGGGGTTAGCCATGGCAAACAGATGAAAATCAAGTACTTATCTGGGGCTCGGGGCCGTTATGGGAAATCGGGATGGATCGCCTTGAGGTCTCTATTACCCCCGTAACTTCCGATTTTGGCCTACGTATTTGATCAACAATCGTCAGCTGCTAGAGTGATTGGGGACGTCTTGTGTCTTCTTTCGCGCAACCCGGATTACAGGCGCTGCTGTTGTGCTCGGACGATAAAGTCGTGCGGGTACTGCGCCGCGTGCTGACCGATCTGGAGATCGGGGTCGAGCACTGCACCGATCTCGACAGTGCCGTGCAAAGGCTTACCCGCCAGCGATTTGAGGCAGTAATAGTCGATTGCACCACCCAGGAAATCGCCGCTAAGATACTCAAAGGCGCTCATTCCTCGCCCGCAAACAAGCGAGCCATAGCCGTAGCCATCATCGATGGGCAAGCTGCTTTAAAAAGCGCTTTTGAACTGGGCGCACACTTCGTCCTGTTTAAGCCCATCTCTCTCGAGCGCACGAAGTCGAGCTTCCGGTCGGTGCGTGCCCTGATGAAAAGGGAGCGGCGGCGGCATGTGCGCATTCCGGTTGAGCTGGTGGTCAAGCTGCAGGGGGAGAATTCATCGCGAGTCTTCGAAGTACTGACCGCCGACCTCAGCGAAAACGGCGTTGCGATTAAGAACAAGATGAAGCTGCCCCAGTCGTTTCGGGTGTGCTTTGCTTTGCCGGGATCTGCATCCGAGATTGTCTGCCGCGGCGAAGTGGCATGGGATGGCAATGATCTGCAAGGAATTCGCTTCCAAGATCTTCCAAACGATGCCAGCAAGCGCCTGAAGTTCTGGATTTCTCGCCAGTTGCAGGGAGCCGATGCCGACGATCCGCCAGTAAATTGCCGGCTAACCGACCTGAGCCTTAGCGCCTGCTACCTCGAAACCGAATCACCCTTTCCGGTCCGTACACGGCTACAAATCACAATGAAGGTTCACGAACTTGAATTGCCGATTGACGGCATGGTTCGGGTAATGCACCCAGGAGCCGGGATGGGAGCGCAATTCATCGGTCAGACAGACGAAGAAAAGAAGAGGGTAGAAGACTTCATCCAAACACTGGTTACTACGCAAGGTGCGGTTCCCGAGATCGAAGTCCGGCCAGACAGTATCGACAATAGCCCCACCGCCTTTTCGCGTCATGGGGACCCTGATCAGACCGATCCTTTACTGACGCTCTTCCACACAGGCACAGAACTGCCTCCAGACGAATTTCACGCCCAATTACGTAAACAGCGCGGCGCCGGCGAGGAAATTTTCACTTAGTCCGAGGCTTTCGAAAGGCTGCTCGCCGCATACCCCACCACGAAGGTCACCAGCGAACCGATCGCTACCCACCAAGTCCAAGGCAAATGAGTGAATTGCCATAGATAAATCTCCGTCGCGAAACCACAAATCATGCCGGGCACCGCGCCATTTTGAGTCGCGCGGCGAGTGAGCACACCTAGCAGGAAAACGCCGAGCATCGCACCGTATGCAATGGACGCGATTTGCAATCCGACTTCGACTACGTGGCCGACGCTGCGTAAGGAAAGCACGGCGAGCACAAACAGAACTGTCGCCCACATTACGGTCGATAGCCGGGAGAGATACATTTTTCGGTCTTCGGGAGTCTGCGGACGAAGACGCATGTAGAAGTCGAGAATCGTGCTCGATGAAAGTGAATTCAGCGCCGCGCTGAGGTTCGACATCGCTGCCGCGAGAATGGCCGCGATCAACAGGGCGGAAATTCCATGTGGCATTTTGGTGACGATAAATGTCGGGTAGATTCGGTCGGGCGTGCCAAAGTGTGAGGTCGGCAGCAGGTAATACGCAAAAAGCATGAGGCCGAGCAGCAGGAACAAGGCGAACATAAAGAAAATTGTGATCCCGCTCAACACCAATGCCAGTGCAGATTGCCGTTGGCTTCTTGCAGCCAGCAAGCGCTGCACGATCAGTTGATCTGTTCCGTGGCTCGCGATAGTAAAGAAAGTCCCACCAATCAACCCTGACCAGAAAGTGTAAGGTTTCCAGAGAGTAGGCGTGAAATCGAAGACACGCAGTTTGTTGCCCTCGGCCGCGATCTGATGAATGTGTGACCACCCGCCTGGAATATAGTGAATTATTGTTGCGACCCCAACCAGTGTTCCGCCGACGTAGATCACGGTCTGCACCACGTCCGTCCAGATAACCGCGGCCAAGCCGCCCTCAAAGGTATAAATCAAAGTCAGCACGGTGATGATTGCAATTGAGGCGATCTCGCCGGTACCCAACGCGATTGAGACAACTATTGAAACCGCATAGACGCGCACGCCTTCGGCTGCAGCGCGGGTCAGCAGAAATAATCCCGAGGTCAGGGTTCGGAGGCGCGTGCCAAACCGTCTTTCAATCAACTCATAAGCAGTGAATAATTCGCCGCGAAAATAATGCGGCAGCAGCAAGAAACTTATGACGATTCGGCCCGCGATATATCCCATGGCGACCTGCAAAAACGCCATATCGGTGCTGTAGGCCAGTCCGGGAACGCTGATGATGGTCAGCGTGCTGGTTTCGGCGGCTACGATCGAAAGCGTAATCGCCCACCATGGAATGTCACGTCCGGCGAGAAAGTAGTCGCGCAGGGTGCGCTGGCGTTTGCGGAATCGCATGCCGAACAGCGTGATGCCGATCAGATAGATTGCAATGATCGTGAAATCGAGAGCGTTAAGGCCCATGTCTGAGTTTCAGCCTAGCTGCGAATCTTCCTGCAAAGCTCGAATTCGGCGACAAGGTATCTAGAAAGTGATCAGCCCTTTTCGCATACCGCGCGATGATCCTCGGCCCATGCAAGCTACTTACCCCTTCTCCTTCGCGCCCCTAAAATCGAACTGGGGAGGAACTGTGATGACAATTTTGGATAGCCAACGGGGTCGGGTGATCGACGTGAACGGCGGCGGTATGGTTCGGTTGATCGCATTGGGCATTATCGGGCTGGTGCTCATAATCCTATTATTCAATTCCATTACTCGCGTGGGCACCGGTCACGTTGGAGTGCTCACATTGTTTGGGAGGGTCACTGGTGAAACTCTGGGCGAGGGTATGCACCTGGTCAATCCGCTCAAGACCAACAATGAACTATCGATTCAGACGCAGAGCGTGAAGGAATCGGCGAGCGTTCCTTCCAGCGAGGGTCTGATGATGAGTCTCGACACTTCGCTTATTTACCATCTCAATCCTGATCGCGCTGCGGATGTCTTCCAGAAGACCGGCGCCGACTACGAGAATAAAGTTGTCGAGCCGATGCTGAGGGCAGCGATCCGGGAAGCGACCGCCTCACATACCGCCAATGCCCTATACACAGGCGAACGCGAGATGGTGGCCAAACAGATTTTGGATCAGCTGACCACCCAATTAAACCAGCGCGGAATCACGGTTGAAAATGTTCTCTTGCGTGATATTCAGCTCCCCAGCACCCTCAAATCTTCCATCGAGTCCAAGCAGCAAGCCGAGCAAGAGGCGCTGGCCATGAACTTCCGTCTGCAAAAAGAGACGCAAGAAGCGCAGCGAAAACGAATCGAAGCTCAAGGGATTCGCGATTTTCAGCAGATCGTGGCCCAGGGCATCAGCCCGCAACTGCTGGAATGGAAAGGCATCGAAGCGACGGAGTTACTGGCCAAAAGTTCGAATTCCAAGGTCGTGGTTATTGGGAATAACAAGAATGGGCTGCCGCTTATTTTGGGACAGTAGGTCTCTCGAAATTTAATCCGCAACGGCAGATGCAATCGTTTCCTGGCCAGCCGGGATAGATGAAATGTGCTTACGCGCCAGCTTCGAATGCTTGGCCGAAATACTGAGCGACGACATCGCCCCGCCGAGGATGAACCAACTTCCCGTGAAAGCAAACAACACCAGGAACATCCCGGCGAACGATAGCATCTCGATCGAGGACACCTGAAGTGACAAAGGACGAGAATATTCAATCCTTCCCCGAACTGCGTCCGTGGAAGCCGCCCGAAACAAGAAGAAATTTCGAATATGACGAATGTGTATGGACAACTGGCTAGAGATAAAAGCACCGAGCAGAAAATCGAACACCTGTGGAGCTAGTGTCTGCAAAGACTGCCAAATAAGCAGCAGGATAATCGACGTGATTAGCAATGCAAGAACGAATCTGGGACTAATGACCCGGAGCGAGTCGATGTCCCGCTGAAAATATGGGGTGAGCTCGTAACTTCCCTCGAAGGCAATCTTGTTGCGAACCCCGTTCTGATACATCCGGGCGCAAACGATGGTCATGGTGTAATCGGAGACGTAAAGAAGGGCCCAGACCGGGATACCAATCCAAGCGTGTTGAACGAAGAGTTCCGGCACCGTTGACCTCGAAATCAGGCAGAGTATACTTCGCCTGGTCCGAGGAAATAATCGGTAACTGGCTGCCGGTGTTACAACAGTAATGCAGACCTGCTGCTAACCCGCCACGGCTTCTTTCTCTTCATCTTCCAGAATGCCGAACGCCGCATTCATCATCTCCTGATCCACAGTGCGGTTCTTCGCGGTGGCTTCGGCAAGAGGAATGGAAATAATCTTGTTCGCGCGCAGCGCCGCCATTTTTCCGAATTCGCCGCGGTGCACCATGTCGATCGCGCCCAATCCATAACGAGTGGCCAGTACTCGGTCGAAGGCAGTTGGTGAGCCTCCGCGCTGAATATGCCCGAGGACCACGGTTCGAGTTTCAAATCCGGTGCGCTTTTCGAGCTCCAGGGCAAGCGTATTGGCGATCCCTCCGAGCCGAGCATGACCGAACTCGTCAGTTTCTCCGCTCTGCATGACTGGGCCATTCTTGGAAGCAAACTTCGCTCCCTCTGCCACCACCACTATGCTGAAATATCGGCCGCGCTCGTGCCGCCGCCGGATTTTGGCAGCGACCTTGTCCACATCGAAGGGCTGTTCAGGGATCAGAATGACATCAGCTCCGCCTGCTATGCCGCTGTAGATAGCAATCCATCCGGCATCGCGTCCCATGACTTCAACTACCATCACGCGATTGTGGGCCTCAGCCGTGGTGTGAACCCGATCAATGGCTTCAGTCACAACATTGACTGCGGTATCGAATCCAAAAGTGAAATCGGTTCCGGCTAGATCGTTATCGATCGTTTTAGGAACCCCGACCACTCGAACGCCTTTATCGAAGAGTTTGGTCGCCACAGAAAGCGTGTCGTCACCACCGATGGCGATCAGGGCGTCCGCTCCATTCTTCTTCAAAGTGGCTATGCAGGTGTCGAGCCCGTCCGGCCTCTTGGCTGGGTTGGTACGAGAGGTGCGCAAGCCCTCGAGAAAGCCAATGAACTGATCGTTGAAATGGAAGGTACCCTTGCGAACGGCGGCGCGAATGACCGCATTTAAACCCGGGCAATCGCCTCCACCCGTCAGTATGCCGATCTTCATCGCCGCTCCTTCCGCCCTGCAAAATGGATTTTCCGTTGCTCAGGTGGGAGACCCGCTTCGGAAACACTACTGGCGTGTTCGTCATGCCACGGAACAACTAGATTATCATCCGTGAGACGTAGGTGAAAGGCGCTGAAGTATCGGAATTTACAATTTGGATGATCGGATTGACGCAGGGTTCATTCAGTAAACCTTGAGCGGCGTCAGCCATAGATATTTCTAGTACACTCGTCGCAACATGCGTGTCTTGGGAATTGATTGCGGCACGGAATGCACCGGCTACGGAGTAGTGGACCTCGATTGTCGCGACAAACTTGGATGCGTATCGTTCGGCGGCATCCGACTCTCTGTGCGAGAGCCTTTGCCGGTCAGACTTGCGAATGTGTTCGAACGGCTCACAGCTCTGATCCAGCAGTATCAGCCCGACCGAGTCGCGATTGAAGATGTGTTCTATTCCATCAATGCAAAATCAGCGTTGAAGCTTGGCCAGGTGCGAGGCGTGGCTATGCTCGCTGCGTCTTCTCAGAAAATTCACGTCGCCGAATACGCCCCCTTGACCATCAAGGCCTCAGTTGTGGGTTATGGGCGCGCCGAAAAGGAACAGGTCCAATTAATGGTTGCAAGGCTGCTTTGCCTTGAAGAAATTCCACAGCCAGTGGATGCTGCCGACGCACTTGCCATTGCCATCTGCGATCTGCATACCCATGCCACGCTGAGCCGGCAGAGTGCAGTAGTCGCGAGGTGAGGAAGTAAACTGCCTTACGTCCTTTCAATCGTCACGGATTTCACCACCACATCCTTATTCGGCCGGTCATTGCGACCACGTGGAAGGTTAACAATCTTTTCAACAATATCCTGACCCTCGACCACTTCGCCGAAGATTGTGTGTTTGCCGGTCAACCATTGGGTTGGCGCGACCGTGATAAAAAACTGCGAACCATTGGTATTTGGACCCGCATTGGCCATGGCCAGTTTGCCTGGCTTATCAAACTTGTGAGGCGAGCTTTTGGTCTCGTCTTCAAACTGATATCCCGGACCGCCAAACCCAGTGCCTGCTGGATCGCCGCCCTGGACCATGAAATTAGGAATTATGCGATGAAAGATCGTGCCGTCGTAAAGCCGGTCTGAGCTTTTCTTTCCGGTACTCGGATGTTTCCATTCGCGTTTTCCTTCGGCGAGATCTGTGAAATTCTGCACTGTCTTCGGCGCATCCTTTTCAAACAGACGGCAAACAATTTTGCCTTCAGAAGTGTCGAAAGTTGCATAAGTCCCGGACTGGCGTGCCATGAATGGATCCTTTCACAAACGATATGACTCAGATCTTCTCACTGCGGGTTACTGGTTTTCGGCGCTGCTGGTTTCGGCGCTGGTTTGTGCGTGGGGTGGTGCACGGGTGCGCGCGCCCCACCAGCATGAAGAATCGCAATCTTAACAATCTTCGGCGGATCATTTGGCCGGTCGTTTCCATCGCGGGGCATGTGCGTGATCTTCTTCACCAACTCAACGCTGGCATCATCGCATTGTCCGAAGATCGTGTAGCCGCCATTCAGATGTGGGTACGGAACCTCGGTGACAAAAAACTGCGAGCCGTTAGTGTCAGGGCCAGCGTTGGCGTAAGCCAGTCGCCCAGGACGGTCAAACAGCAGATCCGGAGAGGTCTCATTCTTAAACTTGTATCCGGGATCACCGGTGCCGGTGCCCAAAGGATCTCCGCCTTGGATCATGAACTCCGGAATAACGCGATGAAAAATAGTGCCGTTATAAAGAGGAACACCGTGCATCTTGCGGCCGGTCGCGGGGTTGGTCCAATCCTTGGTGCCACGCGCGAGTCCGATAAAATTGGCTACCCCAATCGGGGCTTTGTCTGGATAGAGGACGCACGTCAGCTTGCCGGCTGTCGTATCGATAATCGCGGTCGGCGGTCCTGCTGCGGCAGACGCTGCGGGTTTCTTTGGCATCGCCTTCGCCGCAGGTTTGGACGTTTGCGATACGAGGTGCAGGGAAGAAAAAACAATCAGAAGAGTAAGCAGTTTGCGCATTGTTGCTCCTGGCATGAAGCTTGCGTGAAAAACAGAAATAGCATTGTACGACAGGAAGGCTTTGACCACAGAGGCTAGAGAGCTAAGATCGCTCAAGTTTTGTGAAGCACTAGAGCGGCGGTCGCGAGCTGAACGCAGGCTTCGAGCGGTTGGTCGGTGTCGATCACAGTTTTAGGCATTGTGATCTGCTCAAACCGCGCTTTGATTTTCATATACAAGTCAAAATTCCGATTCGCTGCAATGTGCGCGGGGTCGTCATTTAATCGGCGACGGGTCGTCTCTTCACGGCAACTGCATTCCAGAATTCTCCATGGCTGGCCGATGGCTTCGGCAAATCCGGTGGCACGCTTCAGTTGGTAAGTTCGAGAAAGCGTGCGGCCATCAAAGAAAACAAGACGCACGGGGTCCTTCCGGAGTAGATACCCTGCGACCTTGAGCATGACTGCCATGCAGAAGTCGTCTTGCTCGGTGGAATACTCGATGTCGGGTGGCGCGAAGAGTGATGCCCGAACTTGGTCCTTATCGATGGCCATAAGAACGAGCATGTGATGAGAATAGCCTAGGAACGCCGCCGAAAATAAAAAGCCCCATCATTTTGTGAGCGACAGGGCAGGATAATTAAAATCCGAGCGTTATTGCTGGAAGCCAGGGTCGGACAAACCGACCAATGTGATCTCAGAAAGAGCCTTATTCACATCTAGTTGTTCGGCCACCATCCGGTTCGCGCGCCATTCATCGTAGGCACCCGCAACCATGATGTGGAAGCACCAGTGTCGCCGCTCTTCTTCTGGCTCTACCAATCCCATTTCTTTTAGCGGACGAAGATATTCTTCCATCCACTTCACCTGCGTCTTGTTCATGCCGCGTCGTTGCAAATCCACGGTAAGTCCCGCCAGGTGCGATGAAGCCGTTTCGCCTTTTTCCGGAGCCGCGTTGCGATTGTGCCGGCGAAGCTTTTTCTGGACCAGCACAGTGCGGACAGCTGAGTTCACCTGTATCTGTTGATGAAATTCTTTGTAGTAGGCTCCGCTAATGTCCTGCAAGAAAGCGAGTGTCCATTCACGGCAGTAGCGCCGTGAAGGCTCAAGCGAAGCTTGAATTCGTAGCGTCTCGCCGGGAACAATCGGAACCAGGTCTCCGCTGGCCTTCAGCTTCTCAAGCTGCCTATCGTCATAAATGCGCGGAAGGTTTAGCCGATCGATCTCTTGATTCTGCAACAGAAGAGATTCATGGGATGGCTTGAACGCTGGATTCCATGGAATGCGGCGAATGCGATGCATGCGATGGTAACGCGGCGAAACCATGGGCCGAACGGCAAATGCCTGGCAGCTGATGGCCAGAGTGGCGAAAATTACAATGACTTGTTTCTGAATTCTCATTGGTGAAAATCGCAGAAGGCGTTTAAGGTACTCATTCCAGGGCTTCATTCTATGATAGTTCCTGGAAAATCCAAGGACAAAAGTTGAAAGTTTGACATTACCTTGGACTTACCCGCCTGTAACTTCCTGCTGGTTACCTCCAATTACTAAGCGTCTCGGACACTCATTCAGATTGCAGCTATGATGCCGTTCAGAGTAGCTGGGTAGCCAACAGACATCCTCTTTGGATTCAGCGAAGCCAGGCCTATGTTTCGGCAACAGACCATCTATCAAGGCTTTTAAAGGACAGGACGAGCGGAAAAGTGGCAAACTTTTTCAGTCACGTTACGAAAAGTGTCAATGGTAATAGCTGGAATGAGTACTGTGTGAACAATAACTTCATGACGGCAGTATTAAAGGCTTTTCAGCGCCGAAATAGATCGGTAATGGCCTGCTTCATCACGGCGCCGCCGACCTCAGAGATCGAACGGGTGAGCGGAATGTCCTTCGGGCAGGCTTCAATGCAATTCTGCGCGTACCCGCATTCCTGGATTCCGCCCTCACCCATGAGCGCAGCCAGTCGCTCGCGTTTCAGTGCGGCACCTGTCGGATGAGTGTTGAACAGGCGAACTTGCGAAATCGTGGCCGCGCCAACGAAGCCGGTGTCCTCGTTGAATTGCGGGCAGACTTCCATGCAACAGCAGCACGATATGCATCGCGAGAGAGGATACGCTTCTTCCTGCGCCTGCATCGTGACGCGAGGGCCGGGGCCGAGATCGTAAGTGCCATCCACGGGCACCCAGGCTTTTACCCGTTTCAAGTTTTCGAACAGCACGCTGCGATCAACTGCCAAGTCGCGAATCACAGGAAATTTCGAGAGTGGCTCAAGGCGGATGGGCTTTTCAAGATTATCCACCAGCGCCGAGCACGCCATCCGGGCCTTGCCATTGATCAACATGGCGCAGGAGCCACAGACCTCCTCCAAACAATTCGAATCGTAGGTGATCGGCGTAGTTGGCTTGCCGTTGCGGGTCACCGGATTGCGAGCGATCTCCATCATTGAGGAGATCACGTTCATGCCTGAATGCCAGGCGAGTTCGAACTCCTCCCATCGCGGGCTGCTTTCGGGTGAATCCTGGCGACGGATTCTGAAGAGGACTGATTTTTCAGCCATAAGCCTTTTGAATCATTTTACGTGATGTCGCACGGTGCGGCTTTAGAGGCAAGAAGGCCTGCAAATCAGGATTAAGGTGAGGATATGAACGAATATAATTGTGGACAACTGAAGGTTAGAAATTCATGATCCGCGTCGTACTTCCATTCCACCTGCGAAATCTGGCCCACGTCGGTAGTCGAAGGCGCTGTCACTCAGCGCTCGGTACTCGACTCGCTCGAGAAGCGCTATCCCATGCTGCGCGGTGTTATCCGAGACCACGATACTCTGCAGCGCCGCGCGTTTCTGCGTTTTTTTGCGTGCGAACAGGATCTCTCGCATGAGTCCCCCGATACGCCATTGCCCGATGAGGTCGCATCCGGGAAAGAACCATTCATTGTGATAGGGGCAATAGCCGGGGGATAATTACCTATGTGGGTGACGACATCCGGCGGTGCGAATGAGTGACACAGGTCCTATCGCGCAGGCTGTGCAGCTTGAAATTCATCGGAAGATGACTGGAGAACAACGTCTCCTACTTGCACTTGAGATGAGTGACTTTGCGCGTGAACTGTCAAGTCAGCGGATAAGGCACGAAAATCCAAATTGGTCACCCGCCCTGATCGCACGGGAACTTGTCCGGATTGCGTTGCTGCCGAGGCCATTGCCGGCGCGGCTCCGATGAGCGCTGCCGAGATACTGCGAAGAATTACTGCGGCATTAGATCAGGCTGACATCGAATACATGCTTACCGGATCATTCGCCAGCGCCTACCACGGCGTTCCTCGGTCAACTCAGGACATCGACTTCGTCATCAACGCGACTGAGGAGAAATTGAAAACACTGGTTCAAGCTTTGCCAGAGACCCAATACTACGTGGACTTGACTGGCGCACTCGAAGCTCATCGGCGGCAATCGATGTTCAATCTGATTGACCTCGAGAGTGGCTGGAAAATCGACTTCATAATTTGCAAATCCCGCGCTTTCAGCGAAGAAGAATTCCGTCGGCGCCGTCGAGCCATGCTGCATGGGGCTAATATTTTCGTGGCCAGTGCCGAGGACGTTATCGTCTCTAAACTGGAATGGGCGAAGCTAGGGCGATCGCAGCGACAGATTGAAGATGCGGCGGCGATCTTGAGAGTGCGGGTGGGAGAATTGGACCGCGAGTATCTGGAAAAATGGATCCACGGCTTGGAGTTGAGCAAACAATGGGACGATGCTCAGCACTCTGCAGAAATCAAATCGTAGGCGCGACTTGAGTTGAGAGGTCAAGCAGGGAAGTACCTTAAATAATCATGCCACTTGTCGATTTCGCCCTACTCCATTCGTCGTAATAATAAAGCGAGGTTTGGCAGCAACATTCAGCAAGCCAGCTCCAAAATCAAATAGGAGATATAACAATGCGAGTCATGGTAATCGTAAAAGGCGATAAGAATTCTGAAGCAGGTATTTTGCCGAAGAAAGAGCTATTCGCCGAGATGGGGAAGTTCAACGAGCAACTGGCGAAGGCCGGGGTGATGCTTGCGGGTGAGGGCTTGCAACCTAGCTCCAAAGGCAAGCGGGTGAAGTTCTCTGGAACGACACGCACCGTAATTGACGGGCCGTTTACCGAATCGAAAGAACTGATTGCCGGCTTCTGGCTGTGGCAGGTCCGTTCGATGGAAGAAGCTGTCGAGTGGTTGAAACGAGCCCCATTTGATGGTGGCACTGAGATCGAGATTCGCCAGGTATTCGAGGCGGAGGACTTCGGCGCGGAGTTCACTCCCGAGCTCAAGGAACAGGAAGAGCGCATTCGCCAGCAGATCGAAAAACAGAAGGCGTCATAAATTTTTGGTCTGTGTCGATTTTGCGATCCCTCATTCGACGTATCGATAGAGCGAGGATTTTGGGGCAGGCGAGAACCTCCGGAATCCAGCTCGCGAGCTCAAACCAATTCGAGGAGAAATACACATGCGATTCTTGAGTATCTACAAAACACCAGAACGCGCGACTCCGCCAACCGCGGAGGAAATGGCAACCATGGGCAAATTAATCGAAGAAGGAAGGCGGGCTGGCTGCTCGCGACGGAAGGCTGCCTGCCCTCGGCACTAGGCGCACGCGTTCGACGCTCCAATGGCAAGCTGGCCGTGACCGATGGGCCGTTCACTGAAGCGAAAGAGCTTGTCGGTGGATTCGCAATACTGAAGGCGAATTCGAAAGAAGAGGCGATCGAGTTGACCCGGCAGTTCCTTAGAGTCGCCGGAGATGGCGAGTGCGAGCTGCGCCAGCTTTACGAAATGAACAGCGAACAGCCAGACCAAGCCAGTTGTCATCAGCCGGATATGGTTGCAGCAACACGCTAAACATGATGTGATCGGTGGCAGTGACTGCCACCGATATACATCCCACGATTGAAGCGGTCTGGAAGATTGAATCGCCGAAGGTCATTGCGGGGCTTACGCGCATGGTGAGAGACGTGGGTCTGGCGGAAGATCTGGCACAGGATGCGCTAGTCGTAGCGCTTGAACAGTGGCCCAATTCGGGTGTCCCGGATAACCCGGGCGCGTGGCTGATGGCCATCGCCAAGCGTCGCGCAATTGACCTTTTCCGTAGAAACCAGCTCTTAATACGCAAGCACGAGGAGGTAAGCCGGGATCTGGAGGCCAAGCAGATGGCCGTGCCTGATTTCGACGCCGGCATCGAAGACAACCTTGGCGACGACCTGCTCAGCCTGATGTTTATCTCTTGTCATCCAGTGCTCTCGACAGATGCACGCGTCGCACTCACCCTTCGCCTGCTTGGCGGGCTGACAACCGACGAGATCGCGCGCGCTTTCCTGGCATCGGAGCCGGCCATCGCGCAACGTATCGTGCGTGCTAAACGCACACTTGCAGATGCGCAGGTTCCATTCGAAGTGCCTCGTGGCGCCGAACTAGCAGCGCGCCTATCGTCAGTTCTCGAAGTTATTTATTTGATCTTCAACGAAGGGTATTCGGCAACAGCTGGCGAAGACTGGATACGCCCAGGCCTTTGTGAGGAGGCTCTGCGGCTCGGCCGTGTGCTGGCCGAACTTGCTCCACTCGAGCCAGAAGTACACGGGCTTGCCGCGTTGATGGAGATTCAAGCGTCGAGGATGAAGGCGCGCGTAGGGACGTCCGGTGAGCCGATTTTGTTATTTGATCAAGACCGTGCGAAATGGGATCAGTTGCTCATCACACGCGGTTTGGCTGCGCTGGAGCGGGCAGAAAGATTGAGCGTCGCACGTGGTTCCTACACGTTGCAGGCCGCCATCGCGGCATGTCACGCGCGAGCGCGCACTGGGGACCAGACCGATTGGTCTCGTATTGTGACTCTGTACGATGAACTGGCGGAGCTGGTGCCGTCTCCGGTTGTACATCTGAATCGTGCTGTCGCGGTCGGCATGGCGTCGGGTCCGGCTGCAGGTTTCGAGTTAACAGAGAGGCTCACTTCTGAAGCATCGCTGAGAAATTATCATCTCTTACCGAGCGTGCGGGGCGACCTTCTCACCAAGCTGGGGCGTTTGGCTGAAGCTCGTGCGGAGTTCGAACGCGCAGCGTCGCTTACGCGCAATACTCGAGAGCGGGAGTTGCTGCTCACCAGGGCCGAAAGACTGCACTCATCACATTGACCAGCTCACGGTTTTTCGCGACGGCTGCATATTATTTATCCTCAGCACACCGACCAGTGTGAAAGAGCTTCCGAATAATGAGTGAAGCAGCGAAAGTCGACCTTGTCGGTGTCGGGCTGAATGCCACTGACACGCTCATCGCCGTCCCCCGGCATCCTGAGCGCGGTTCGAAGGTTGAGTCACTTGAGGTTAGCGTGCTGCCCGGTGGACAAGTTGCAAGCGCCGTGATTGCATGCCAAAGCTGGGGACTGCAAACTCGCTACGTTGGAAAACTAGGCGATGATCCTGCCGCCACGCTCCACCGCCAGGAATTTGCCAAGGCCGGCGTTGAAACGCAAATCATTACAGCCCAAAGGTGTGCCAGTCAGCAGGCTTTTATTCTTGTCGATCCGGACGGCGAGCGCACGGTGCTTTGGCGAAGAGACGAAAACCTCGGGCTACACTCCCAAGAAGTCAAGCGCGAGTGGATTGTGAACGCCCGCGCATTGCTTGTCGATGGGTACGACACTGCCGCGGCCAGGACTGCGGCAGGTTGGGCCCGTGAGACGGGAATTCACGTGATAGCCGATTTCGATGATGCTTATCCGGGCATCGAAAAGCTGATCGAGAATGTCGATTGCCTCATTGTCAGCAGAGACTTCCCTTCAAAGCTTTGCAGTGAGACTGACCTTAAGAAATCTTTGCCTCATCTACAACGCCGATTTGGATGTGGACTCACAGCCGCAACGCTCGGTACCGACGGCGTGCTGGCGTGGGATGGGACACAGTTCTATTACGCGTGCGCATATAAAGTTTCCGTCGTGGACACAACCGGAGCTGGAGACATTTTCCACGCGGGATTTATTTATGGCTTGCTTCGAGGTTGGCCTCTGCAACAGCGACTAGATTTTGCTTGCGCCGCTGCCGCCCTGAATTGCATGGCACACGGAGCGCGCGGCGGAATTCGGCCGGTGGAAGAAAT
>QHZX01000253.1 GCA_003224835.1 Acidobacteriota bacterium
GAAGTGAAAGATCTGCTCTTGCTGGACGTCACTCCCCTGACGTTGTCGATCGAAACGCTCGGTGGCGTGGCAACGCCAATGATTCCGCGTAACACCACGATTCCGACGAAGAAGACGGAAACGTTCTCGACCGCGGCTGACAGCCAGACGTCGGTTGAAGTGCACGTGCTGCAGGGCGAACGTCCAATGGCGGCTCAGAACCGTACTCTGGGCAAATTCCATTTGACTGGAATTCCGCCGGCACCGCGCGGCGTGCCGCAGGTTGAGGTCACGTTCGATATTGACGCGAACGGAATTCTCAATGTCACGGCGAAAGATAACGCCACCGGCAAAGACCAGAAGATCACGATTACGTCATCTTCCGGTCTGTCGAAGGAAGAAGTCGAGCGCATGACGAAGGACGCCGATGCGCACGCTGCGGAAGACAAAGCACAACGTGAAACGATCGACGCCAAGAACCAGCTCGACTCGATGGTTTACCAGATTGAGAAGATGCTGAAGGAGCAGGGAGACAAAATTTCCGGCTCCGAGCGCGGCGACGTCGAGAACGCATTGTCTGACGCGAAGAAGGCGCTCGAGTCAAACGAGAAGGCGCAGATGGAGCGCGCCCGCGAGACGCTGACGCAGGCTTCGCACAAGCTGGCCGAGCAGATGTACAAATCGGCGCAGGCGCAGACTCCGCCTCCGGGTGGAGGCGCTGGCCCGAGCGGCAACGCTGGCGGTCCGGCGACGGACGGTAACGGTGAAGCTGGAAATAAGCAGGACGAGGGCGTCATCGATGCCGAGTACGTGGATGTGGACAAGAAGTGATCGCGTTTAGCGGGACGTCTGAGCCCCGCTGCGATCATCCCGAGTGAAGTCGAGGGATCTCTTATCGAACTTCTCGGCCACGGATTAGCACAGATCGACACGGATGAAACAACATCCGCGAAAATCCGTCTGATCCGTGGCTTATTTTTAGAAACGGAGTAAATACATTGCAGTTCAAAATCAAAGATCAAGATTATTTTTTAGCATTTGTAGAGCAGGAAAAGCGCTGGTACGTCTTCGCGCCTACGACAGAGGGGGTGCATCGTATTCCCGTGTACGTGGACGCAGCGAAGCACGAAAAGCCAGGAATTGTGGGTATCGAAACACACCTATCATCATGATAGCTGAGCGCTGAATCTAGTTATGTGGACTCTTCCATATAGCACGCCGCAGAAGGCAGGAGTCATCCTGTACGGTTTGCTAATTGGGGCGTTGATGGTACCACTGACAGCAGGCGCTGTTTTACTCCTGGGGATGGTTCTTTTATTTGTCCATGCTGCGAGCAGACACGGTGGTGCGTTTTTTCTTGCGCAGCTTTTATTCTATGGGTTTTATCTTGGAATCCCAGTGGGTGTGTTCGTCTGCTGGAGAGTGTGTCGTTCCCGCTTGCGTGAAGCCAAGCCTGAAAATTTATCGTGATTCATGCCGACCACAACCAAAAAAGATTATTACGAAATACTCGGCGTAAAGAAGTCTGCTTCGGTCGACGACATCCGCAAGGCGTTTCGCAAACTTGCGCGAAGAAAAATTCAAAGCGCTCTCTGAGGCGAACGACGTTCTGAGCGATCCGAAGAAGCGCAAGATTTACGACCAGCTCGGTTTTTATTCCGACAACATCGATCCCGCGGCCGCCGAAGCCTACGCCCGTGGCGGACCAACTGGAGCTGGCGGGTTCGGAGGATTTCCCGGCGGTCAGCCGGGAAACGCAGGCGGCCAGGGGCAAGGCGTCCCCTTCGACTTCAGCGGGTTCGATTTCGGCGATATGTTCGAGGGCGCGCGCGGTCGCACCACATCAGGCGGAAGCGGCGGATTTCGCGACATCTTCTCCAGTATGTTCGGTGGTGGACGCGGCGGCGGAGTAGCGCAGGAAGGCCCTGAACCCGGGAGCGACCTCGAATACCAAGTCAATGTTCCCTTCTGGACGGCGATTCGCGGCGGCGTCATGCGTTTGAACATCACGCGGCAGGATGTTTGCGGCAACTGCCACGGCAACGGTGTCATCGAGCAGCCCGGGGTGTGCCCGCAGTGCAAAGGCAAGGGCACGATCGAGCAGACCGGCGGGCGCATGAAATTCAATGTGACCTGTCCGAGATGCCACGGCACCGGCAAAAATGTTTCAACCTGCCCGGTATGCCACGGAGAAGGCGTGGTCAACCGCACCGAACCGCTTGAGGTTCGCATCAAGGCAGGCACACGCGATGGCCAGCGCATTCGTCTTGCTGGCAAAGGCAACGCCGGCACCCGCGGCGGCCAGCCAGGCGATCTCTACGTAATTATTCGGACGGAAGGCCACCCAGTGTTTCGCCGCGAAGGCGAGGACATTCATGTTGTAGTTCCTGTCACCGCAACAGAAGCCGCTCTGGGCGCGAAGATCGAAGTGCCGACAATTGATGGTCGCGCCCTGTTGAAGGTTCCTCCGGGAACACAGTCGGGACAAAAACTTCGTTTGCGCGAAAAAGGTGTGCCCTCGGCAACCAAAGAAGGCGTTCGAGGTGACGAAATTGTGGAAGTGAAGGTAACGGTGCCGATGCCGCGAGACGAGAAGACGAAAGAACTCCTGCGCGAGTTGGCAAAGCTGAATCCGGAAGATCCAAGAGCGGAGTTGTTCAAGAATTTGTAATTGCCCCCGCCATCCCAAATTGGAACTGGCAGGAAATAACCACGAACTGGCAGGAAATAACCACAAAGAGCACAGAGTCTCACAGAGGAAAAACCCAGAGGCGTTTATGGCAGCATTGATACTCTGTGGCGTTTTCTCTGTGTATCTCGGTGTTCTCTGTGGTTCAGGCTTTTTGGCGCGCACATAGTTCCAAAATGGAACTCACAAGATAAATCCAGCACAGATCCCACAGCGGATCACAAAGAGATACCACTGTGCTGTGATATAGCAACTGCATGGTTGCGGCACCTCAGCAAATCACTCCACCAATAAACCGCGTTACTGGCCAGATTATCGCAGCGGCTGTTTGGTACACGAGCTTCGAAACCAGGGGCTCGCGGTTGCAAGTGAGGTCGGATTGCCTGTCTTTTATGATGGAGAGAAGATCGACCTGGGATACCGCATCGATCTCATTGTGGCCGGCTCTGTCATCGTCGAAATTAAGTGCGTTGAGGCTATCAATCCTGTCCACAAATCCCAGCTGCTCTCCTACCTGCGGCTGAGTGGAAGGCAAGTGGGATTGCTGATCAATTTTCATGTGGAGCGATTACGAGACGGAATCAAACGAATGGTTGATGGGTATGGCTGGCAGAAAATCTTAACCACAGAGAGCACCGAGCCACACAGACAGAAGCCACAGAGTTTTTGACGTCCTCTGTGGCTTTTTTCTGTGCACCCTTGTGCCCTCTGTGGTTGAGGTTTTGGGTTCATGTTCTCTGGTCGAATGACGCAAGCTCTTCTACGTGGGCTCGATCGGCTTGCCCCCAAAGCGGTGAACGAAGCTCCCGCTCATCTTCGCACCGGCCGTCGCGGTGAGGAAGACGCGTACTTCTACTTGCGGCGGCGAGGCTATGTCATGGTGGCGAGAAATTTTCGCACGGCCAGACACCGCGGTGAAATCGACCTGATCGGCTGGAATCGGGGCAACGACGAAGAAGACACGCTCTGCTTCATCGAGGTCAAGACGCGTACCACGCGTGACGTGAAGCCCGCCCAAGCGGCTGTGGATCGCAAGAAGCGGCACGACATTCGAGTTGTGGTCCGCGACTACCTGCGCTCGCTTCCGAAGAGGCACTTTCCCGAGACGCCGCAATGGCGTTTTGACGTCGTCACCGTCTATTACGAAGGTGCGAAGGCTCCGACCTTCGAGCTATTTCAGAATGCCTCGCTCTCATCGTAAAATGAACTTACCCGATTGGCAGCGGGTGGAGGAAACGATTACTTGCCCGAACTTAGAAAAGACCCCATTGTTGGCCGCTGGGTAATAATTTCAACCGATCGCGCCAAGCGCCCTACTGATTTTGCCCGCGAGTCGGTAAAGATGAAGGGCGGATTTTGCCCTTTCTGTTACGGAAACGAAGGCAAGACGCCGCCCGAAATTCAGGCTTATCGTCCCAACCAGAATGGCGCCCAGCCGCAGCGTGACAGCCCGGGCTGGACCGTACGCGTTGTGCCAAACAAATTTCCTGCGCTTGGGATCGAGGGAAACCTCGACCGTCAAGCCGAAGGTATGTTCGACAAAATGAACGGGGTGGGCGCGCACGAAGTCGTCGTTGAAAACAACGAACACAATGCGACGCTAGCGACGCTACCGCCGAAGAAAATTGAAGACGTGCTATGGACGTTCCGCGATCGCATCCTTGATCTGAAAAAAGATCGTCGCCTGAAATATATTCTGATTTTTAAGAACCACGGCGAGGCCGCTGGCGCAACGCTCGAACATGCGCATTCACAATTGATCGCTTTGCCTGTGGTGCCTATCTATGTGGCCGAAGAGATCGAGGGCGCCAAGCAGTACTACATCTATAAAGAACGCTGCGTTTTTTGCGATATTGCTCGTCAGGAGACTGAGGCCGGCATTCGCGTGGTTGCGGAGAATGATGACTTCCTGACTATCGCGCCTTACGCGCCGCGCTTCCCGTTCGAGACCTGGATCCTGCCCAAGCAGCACGAGTCGGCGTTTGAGAACTCATCGTCGCGCATGTTTCAGAATTTGGCGAAAGCGATCCGGACGCTACTGAACAAAGCGAATCGAGTTCTCGATGATCCGCCCTACAACCTAGTGATCCACAGCTCGCCCACGCAAGATTCAAGCAACGACCACTACCACTGGCATATCGAGTTCGTGCCCAAACTGACCAAGGTTGGTGGATTCGAGTGGGGCACGGGGTTCTATATCAATCCCACACCGCCGGAAGAGGCTGCGAAATTTTTGCGCGAGGCGAGTGTGGAAGAGCCAAAAGCGGCGGTTGTGGGGTAGCACTTCTATTCCGAAGAGCTTTAGGTCTGGATCGGCATCGCATTTTAACAGCAGGTTCCTCACCGCTGAAGCGGTTCGGAATGACAGCGCTTTTGAATCGGTTCGGAATGACAGCATTTCTAATAGGAAAGAGCTACTGCAGCTCTCGCAAGCTCCGCACGGCGTGTATCACTTTGGCGGCAACGTAATCGATTTCGGCTTCCGTGTTGAAACGGCCAATGCCGAAGCGAATAGAACTTTGGGCTAGTTCGTCACTGATGCCCAAAGCTTTCAGCACGTATGACGGTTCGATGTGCGCCGAGGTGCAGGCTGCGCCGCTTGAAACCGCAACGTCATCGATCGCGGTCATCAACTCTTCGCCATCAACTCCGGCAAAACTCAAATTTAAATTCCCAGGTAGACGTTGCTCCACAGAACCGTTGACGAAAACTTCGTCCACTCCGGCTTTGATCTTTTCGTGAAGGCGGTTGCGCAACCCTGCAATATGGCATGACTCCTGCGGCATTTCCTGCTTGGCAATTTCACATGCCTTTCCCAGCCCCACAATTCCTGGAACATTTAACGTTCCCGATCTCATTCCATGCTCGTGGCCGCCGCCATCAATAATCGGCTCGATATCAAGGCCATCACGAACGTAAAGCGCGCCCATGCCTTTCGGACCGTACGCCTTGTGAGCCGACATGGAAAGCAGATCGATGTTTTGCCGGATTACGTTGACGGGAATTTTTCCGATAGCTTGCGCGGCATCTGTATGAAAGATAACCCCGCGCTCGCGGCAGACTTTTCCGATTTCCGCGATTGGCTGCAACACTCCGATCTCGTTGTTTGCGGCCATGATACTGATCAGAATGGTCGAGTCGTTCAAAGCTTGGCGAAGGGTATCTAAATCAATGAGTCCATCATGCTGTACGGGGAGATACGTGACCCGGTAACCATACTTCTCGAGCCGCTTGCAGGAATCGAGAACGGCTTTATGCTCGGTCACGGCAGTGATGATGTGATTGCCCCGGCTGCGATGAGCTTCGGCGACGCCTTTGATCGCCAGGTTGTCGCTCTCAGTGGCGCCAGAAGTGAACACGATTTCGTCGTTCTTCGCGCCAATCAAGGCTGCGACCTGTGCCCTGGCGGTCTCAACCGCCTCGTCGGCAGCCCATCCAAAGGAGTGGCTACGGCTGGCGGCATTGCCGAATGTATCGGTCAGGTAGGGAAGCATTTCCTTGAGCACCCGCGGATCGACCGGGGTGGTTGAGTGATTGTCGAGATAAATTGGCAGTTTTAGATCGTTGGCCGGTGTGTGGGTGGCGCTGGCCAAATTCGTGGCTTCTG
>QHZX01000254.1 GCA_003224835.1 Acidobacteriota bacterium
ATTTCACCAATTCATGGCGTTGGTCCTGAGCAATTGCGAATTTCGAATCTGATGAAGCGAGTGGAAGATGAGCAGGCGGATGAAATCATTCTTGCGACTAATCCCACGGTTGAAGGCGAGGCCACGGCCACTTATCTCTCCGGTCAGCTCCGCCGTGCTGGATTAAAAGTCACGCGCATTGCTACCGGCATCCCCGCCGGCAGTGACATTGAGTATGCCGACGAAATTACGATGCTCAAGGCAATGGAAGGACGGCGCGAGCTCTAGCCAAGCGCACCCATTCTCTCGCGGCTATAATGCTTCTCCTGCAAATATCATGTACTCCGTGCAAACTGCGACCCGCGGCTTTACCTGAATGATCCTCAACTGAGCACCGTGCGTGTCTTCAACCGGAACTGTTCACAGCAGATTGGCTGTTAAATTCAGGAGAGAGTTTATGCTGCGCAAGTTTGCATTGCTATTCGTTTTTTTTCTCGCGTTTCATTGCCTTGTCTCCGCTCAGGCCACCCGGCATTTCACGTTCCACTACGCTTTCACGATTCAGGACGTCGCGGCGGGCCAACGGCTGCGTATTTGGTTTCCTGCCGCGCATTCCGATGAATACCAAGAAGTGCGCGTGGTTTCGGCGAAGGGAGACTTGCCGCTCAAGAAAACGCGCGAGTCCCGCTTCGGGAATCAGGCCTACTTTGCCGAGGTTTCAAAAGCAAAGGGTGGTGATCTGCACTTCGAGGTTGTTTATGACGTAGTTCGCCGCGAGCATCTGACGCTCGGCTTAATGCGTCCTCGATTACAGAATGCCTCGCTCAATAAAAAAGATAATCAACTGTATTTGAGTGCAGACAAGCTGGTTCCGATTACGGGGCTTCCGGCTGAACTCGCCGCTCAAGTATCAACCGGCAAGGATTCTCAGCTGGCAAAAGCACGTGCTATTTACGATTATGTCTTCGCGAATATGAGCTACGACAAAAGCGGCACGGGATGGGGTCACGGTGATGTGCTTTACGCGTGCAATGCAAAGAAAGGTAATTGCACCGACTTTCATTCGCTATTCATTGCAATGGCGCGCTCCCAAGGCATTCCGGCACGCTTTGAAATTGGATTTCCTTTGCCGGCCAACAAGAAGTCCGGAGAAATTCCGGGTTATCACTGCTGGGCCGAGTTCTTCATTCCGCAAAATGGGTGGATTCCCGTCGATATCTCGGAGGCTTGGAAACATCCGGAGAAGAAGGATTATTTTTTCGGCGCCCATGATGCGGACCGGGTCCAATTCTCGATCGGCCGAGACTTGAAACTTAATCCTGCGCAGCAAGGGGATCTCCTGAATTATTTCGTATACCCGTATGTGGAGATGGATGGAAAAGAATATTTACGCGTGAGCACCGCGTTTTCGTTCGAGGAGGCCGACGCAGAGAGGAACCAGGCAGCAACTCGCGAGAGCAATTAACTCCTTTGTGATGTGGGATGTAGCGGCCTATCGCTCGATTCGCCGCCCAAATGCTACAATGACTAACCCAAGTCGCGGGCGCTGTTTGGTCTGATCCCATCGACTCCCAGTTCTAGGTATGCAATCCAACGAACCAGGCAATACCCGTCTCTATCTCACCGCCCCGCAGCATCAGAGCCGGCTCGTCTTTCAGCGCATGAGTCGCTGCATAAGCCGACTCTCAAAGAGTGTTACGCCTGAAAATGTGCACCGGTTTCGAACCAACGGCCGGCGGGTAGAGGCCCTGATCGACAAGCTTGCACCCGAAACCGGAAACAAAAAAAAGGCTCTCAAACTGGTTTCGAAGCTCAGGAAACGGGCAGGTAAACTGCGTGATATGGATGTTCAGATCGCTCTGTTGAGGGAACTGAAGGTTCCGGACCGGCAGAATCACCGTGCGCAGTTGCTTCAATTGCTCGAGGAAGATCGTGCGCGGCGCTCGCGAAAGTTCAGTAAGGCCGCCGATCCAGCGACGCTGCGGGAACTACGCAAAAGACTCGGCCGCGAGGAAGCAGCTTTGAAACTGGACGGGGTCAATCCTTTGCGGCTGGCTTCGAGCTTACTTCCCAAACCCGGCCAGGTTCCATTGACAGAGAAAACTCTTCACTCATTCCGTATTGCCGCCAAACACGCCCGATATCTGGCCGAACTCGCGGGTGAAAATCCCGCGGCAAAGGTCTTCATCGATGAATTAAAACGAGCCCAGGATGCAACGGGTGAATGGCACGATGCGGTGAAATTGAAAGAGAGAGCCGAAAAACATTTTGGTAGCGCGTCTGATTCTGCGCTGGTTTCCGTGCTGCAGAACGTCAGCCGCGCTCGTTTCCGCAGCGCCAGCAATGCCCTGATGACGGCAGTGACGACTCTTTCTGGGGGCCCTCATTCTCGCGAGCTGGGACGAGCCAAACGGCCGGCGCACACTCAAGATAAAGTCGCGGCATCCGCAGTAGCTTGACCCCGAGCTGCGCGAATTCCTACGAACGTCGATCACGACGAGCTCCAATCCACATGGTCTAAACTGTTTCTGAATGCCGACCTTCGCCGCCGTTGACATTGGATCGAATTCTGTCCGGCTGAAAATTTCCCGTTTGGTTGCCCACCGGCTAGTTGAGATCCACGAGGACCGTGAAGTCACTCGCTTGGGGGAATCGGTTTTCGGCAGCGGCCTGCTTTCGCCAGAAGCGATCGCGCTCACGGTAAAGGTACTGCGTCGTTTTCATCGTGCGATTCAGCGGGCTGGCGCAGACACTGTACGCGTGGTCGCCACTAGCGCGTTGCGCGATGCAAGGAATTCCCGCGCTTTTCTGGAGTGGGTCCGCTCCGCCACCGGATGGCGAGTCGAAATCATTTCCGGACTGGAAGAGGCGCGGCTGATTCACCTGGGTTTGACGTCAAGCACGCGGGTGAACTCCTCTCCCGTATTGATGATCGATCTCGGTGGCGGCAGTTGCGAATTGACCATCTCAAACAAAGGGCACATTCGCGAAACCGTAAGCCTTCCGCTTGGTGCGGTTCGACTCACCAATGACTTCCTGCACCATGATCCACCCCGAAAATCAGAGATGAGGCAACTGCGCAGCTTCGTCAAGCGCGAGGTAGGGCGGGTTGCGGGAAAAATTGCTGGTGCCAAGCCCAAAATCGTCATTGCAACTTCAGGCACCGCAGAGGCGCTCGCGGCAGTTTGTCACGAGATGTATCGCACCAAGAGCCAACGCGGAATGACGGTCAGCCACTTGCAAATGCGGCGCATTGCCAAAATGCTTGCGCGGCTCTCGTTAGAAGAGAGACGAAAAGTCCCGGGCATTGGACTGCGTCGCGCTGAAATCGTGATTGCGGGAGCGGCGGTCTACGCGGAACTGCTCGAGCGCTACAAACTTGGGGGATTCCGATTTTCACCGCTTGGCCTTCGTGACGGATTGCTGGCGCAAATGGCCGCAGAATACGACCACGCCACCCGCTCGGGAAGGCAGGTTGAGTCTGACCGGCGCGATTCTATTCTTGCAGCAGTCCAACACTATCGCGTGGATCTTGAGCACGCTGACCGGGTCCGCGAGACCGCCATGCACTTGTTCTCAGAATTGAGGGCAATCCATCGACTTCCATCAGAGTATAGAGAGTGGCTTGGGGCGGCCGCCATGTTGTGCGAGGTTGGAGATTACCTAAACCGCACTGGCCGTCACCGGCACACCTACTACATTATTTCTAATTCGGAAATCCTCGGTTATACACTGCAGCAGCGCAAAATCATCGCAGCCATAGCTCGCTATCTTGGAAAGTCCAGGCCTTCACCGGAGGATGGACCGATTAAGGTTCTTCCTGCCTCCGACCAAAAACAGATTGAAAAGGCATCGCTTCTTTTACGGCTGGCGTGGGGATTAAACCTCGGTCGCAGCGGTTCACTACAAATGACTAAAGTGAAAGTTCACGACGGTTCGGTCGATGTGACATTGGTTCCGAAGCGTCCCCAAAATGTCGACCTGGAATTGTGGGCGGTGGAAAAAGAGAGGCCCTATTTCCGGGAAGTTTTTGGTATAGATTTTTCTGCGACAGCTGCCCCGGCCGCCTGAAGTTCACGCGCAATTTTCGGAGTAAAGAACCAGTTCATAGTCGCCGTATGGCGTACGGTCTCGACCCGTGCGACGGCGCCTTTTTTGAAATCGACCTGCGCTTCACAGCCTGCTTTGCCGATGATACGTGCCAGGAACTCTGAAATGCTGGGATTGTGTCCCACAACCATGATGGCTTCATGCTTCGAATACTTATCTAACATTCTCCGAAAATCAGCAAAGGACGATTCCGGCCGCAAAGCTTGCTCCAGCAGCAGCTTGCCTTCATACCCTAGCTCGTTGCCGATCAGCGATGCCGTTTGGGTTGCGCGCTTCAAGGGGCTCGAAATAATTAAATCGGGTAGCGCAATCAGGGCAGCGAGAGCCCGACCCATCGCTCCACACTGCTGTATGCCGTCGGCATCAAGCGGACGTTTTTCATCTTTTTTAGGGTTGGTGAGGTGCTGACCCGCACTGGCATGTCTGACGAAGTAGATGATCATAATGTCTTGGTTATTTTTGCTAATCGCGGCTTCGGACGGTTCTGCTCAGGTGCAACAGGTAAGTTTGTCAATGTCTGTTTTCCCTCAGCCACCGAAAGTAAAAAGTCCTGCGAACTGAAGCCAGGGACCGGAGGCTTCCGTTTGCCGGCAGCTTGCCATGCGCGAACGTACGAACCATCACGCCGCAGCACCCGCGCCTTTATCGTATCCGCCAAATAAGCATCGAGAATTTCATGCCAGCGCTGGAAATGTAAATCGAATCCTCCCCGCCATTAGCAAAATAGAAGATGCGGCTGTGTTCAAGAAATCGTCCGACAATGCTGCGCACGCGAATGTTGTTGCTGACTCCACGAACTCCCGGGCGAAGAGCGCACATTCCCCGGATGATGAGGTCGATTTGCACCCCCGCCTGAGAGGCCCGGTAAAGAGCCGCAATAATGTTTTTGTCGAGTAGCGCGTTCATTTTAGCGATGATCCGCGCTGGACGCCCTGACTGGGCGTGCTCGGTTTCGCGAGCGATCAAATCCAGGCAGTTCTCCGCAAGGTTGATAGGGGATACCGTGAGCGGCGCATAGCTAGAGTGCTCAGAATAAGCAGTGAGGAATGCAAATACATCGTGAACGGCCCCGGTCATTTCGGGATCTGCGGTGAGAAGACTCAGGTCGGTATAGATTCGCGCGGTAGTCGAGTTGTAATTCCCCGTCCCTAAATGCGCATAACGCCGTGAGACTCCATCAGGATCTCGCCGAACGAGCAGCGCTAGTTTGCAGTGCGTCTTCAAACCGACCAGACCATGGAAAACCTGGACTCCAGCGTCTTCGAGATCCCTTGCCCAGCGGATGTTTGACGCCTCGTCGAAGCGCGCTTTCAGCTCCACTACTGCCGTAACTTCTTTTTTTGCGGCGGCAGCAATAAGCGCCTTCACGATCATGGAATTTTCGCTGGTTCGGTACAGGGTTTGCTTAATCGAAAGCACATTGGCATCTTCGGCGGCCGCTTCAATGAAGGACACCACTGCGTCGAACGAATCAAAGGGATGATGAAGCAGAATATCGTGACGCCGGAGCTCTTCGAACAGGTCCTGGGATTTCGCGGTCAGGCGAAGTTCGCGCGGAACATACGGCTTGTACTTCAGGTCTGGTCGGTCGGTCTGCTCGTAAATGTTGAAAAGTCTTGGCAGATTCACCGGCCCATCTACACGAAACACCTGCCACGGCTCCAGGCCAAAATTTGTTCGCAGGCGCTCGGAAATTTCCGGGTCCGTATCAGCGTCGATCTCCAGGCGGACCGCGTCACCTTTACGCCGATTGTGAAGTTCGGTGCGCACTGAATCGAGCACGTTACGCGATTCCTCTTCCTCCAGATAAAGATTGCTGTTGCGAGTTACGCGAAAGGCCGCCGAGGAAATAATGTCGTACCCGTTGTACATCCGTGCCGCGTGGAAGGAGACCAGGTCGGCGAGAAAAATAAAGTCAACTGTACCTTCCGAGGGAAGCCGCACAAGTCGAGGCAGAGCGCGTGGGACGGTGACCACGCCGGTGTAGGTGAGGGAAGAGCGCCGCCTGCGGCGTAGCAGGAATGCGACGCATAATGCTTTATTAATGACTCGGGGAAACGGATGCGCAGGATCGACAGTGACCGGCGTTAGCAGGAGATCGAGTTCCCGGTCGCAGTAGTCTTCAACAAAGGCGCGAGCGTTTTCATCGAGTTCGTTCAACCCCAGAACTCGAATTCCTTTTTCCGAAAGCTGCGGACGCAACTGCTCATTCCAGCACTGGTACTGTTCGGCAATAAATTTGTGCACTTCTTCGGAGATTAAATCGCGTTCTTCGGTCAAAGTTAGACCGTCAGGGCCGGCTTCGGTGTAGCCGTCTTCGATCTGTTGCACCAAGCCCGCCAGCCGCACCTCAAAAAATTCGTCGAGATTGTTGGCGCTGATGGAGAGAAACTTCAGACGCTCGAGCAGAGGGTTGTTTTCGTCCTGTGCTTCTTCCAGCACCCGGCGATTGAACTGCAACCACGAAATCTCGCGGTTGATGTAATAGTCCGGGTTGTCGACCGAGGCGCGTGCCATAAGTAAGTTCTGAGGAGAATACCGAGAAGTGGCAGCCCGCTACGGTGTGCCTGGGCAGCGCCGCCTGAATCAGTATAAAGCAGCCGTCCCACTCGAATCTCATAAGGAATTTAGCTGGGAAGTGTTAAAGGAATATGAAAATCGCGGAGTTTAGATAGCCTTCGTGTGGAATAGGAACAGCGAGGAAACGTCTCAGTGTGACGAATTCAGTTTTGCGATCTCTTCCGCGAATAAAGGATTTGACGGAAACTGTACCTCCAGCGAGGCCAGCAATTCGCGTGCATGCTGCTTGTCGTGGTCGCGAACATACGCAATGGCCAGCAGAATATCGGCGAATGGCGCAAGGTAATGCCCACGATCAGCAACCAGTTTCAGCTCCTTGATTCCTGCCTGTTTATCACCGGAGACTCCTCCCAACCGTACCAGCCAACGCACCGGCGCGGCCATGCTGCCAATAAGGTATTTGCTGATGCCGCCGGCAATGTGCGCGTCGTAACAGTCAGGATCGACCGCCAAGGTTTGCTCGGCCCAAGCGGTCGCTTGTTTCGTGTAATGCAGCGATGCCAGATTCCGCTTCTCGATCAGGGCTGCATAATCTCCTTGCAGACCGTTAGTCAGAGTTAGGGCAAAGAGTGCGTCTTTATCCTTCGGATTTTTCGCCAACCGCCGCTGTGCTATCGCCTCGGCCTGCTGAATCGCAGCGTCGAACCGAGCACGCATCGCTGGATCATTGGCGGGCTTGGGGCGGTTCTCAAATCTCTCGAAGAACTGGGACTCCAGAATCCCCAATCGGTGAAATTCCGAAAACAGCAGTCCGGCGGCATCGCAAGTTGGACCCATAGGGTCATCCGGATGGCTCTGCTCCCAGCTGGCAAAAACATTGTGGGCGCGATCGAAATCCAAGTTGTATAGAAGCTGAAACCCGTAGTCGAGAGGCGGCAGCGAGAATTTGGCAACCGTGGCCATCGCTGGCGGCAAGAGCAATAGCAGGGCCAATATCGTCAGTGGAACTTGCCTTCTTTTTCGCATTCAGCGCCGTACAAGTATAGATGCGTTTTGTTCTTGTTGCCCTGTCAATACTGTAAAAACGTTGTCACGCGAGTGTCTGCCGCCGTGCTTAGATGCGCTCCGCACATTGAATAGAACACTTGTTTGACCCGCAAAGTTGCGTCTGCTAACTTCAAACGTTTCCTTCCTCGTTGCTTGTGGAGAGACGGGCGTCCTCGCTCGCCTGAACTTCACTCCCACGGGAACAGAATCGAGCTTCCTATGGCCCTTAAATTCCGCGGCGTGGACTTCATTGAATTCGACACGTTGCTCAATGGCGACGAGCGCCTGGTCCGCGACACTGCCCGTAAATTCATTGAAGACAATCTCATTCCCATCATCGAAGAGTGCAACCGTGCTGGCCGCTTTCCTCGCGAACTCGTCAAACCTATGGCCGACCTCGGATTCTTTGGCGCGAGCTTGAAGGGTTATGGCTGCGCCGGCATGTCGAATGTCGAATACGGCCTGGTCACGCAGGAGCTGGAGCGCGGGGACTCCGGCGTACGGTCGTTCGTCAGCGTGCAGTCGGCGCTCGTGATGTATCCCATTTATGCCTTCGGCAGCGATGAGCAAAAGAACACATGGCTTCCGGCGATGCAAAAAGGCGAAAAGCTCGGCTGCTTCGGATTGACAGAGCCGGATTTCGGATCGAATCCAGGTGGAATGAGGACCCGGGCCCGGAAATCCGGCAACGAATACGTCCTGAATGGCGAAAAAATGTGGATCACCTCAGGCTCAATCGCAGACGTAGCGGTCATTTGGGCGAAGACGGAAGATTCTAAGGATACTGGCGACGGTAGCTCCATTCGCGGATTTCTCGTCGAAACCGATCGCCCCGGCTTCCGCGCCGAAGACATTCACGGCAAATGGTCCCTGCGCGCGTCGGTTACGTCATCGCTTTCGTTGCAGGACGTGCGAATTCCGGCCTCAAACCTGCTGCCCAAATCAGGCGGCCTCAAATCTCCGTTGATGTGCCTAAATCAAGCGCGTTACGGCATCGCCTGGGGAGCCGTTGGCGCGGCTATGGCGTGCTACGATTGCGCCCTGCAGTATTCGCTGTTCCGCAAGCAGTTCCACAACGAGCCCATCGCCTCGCGCCAGCTGATACAGGAAAAACTGGCCTG
>QHZX01000255.1:0-4908 GCA_003224835.1 Acidobacteriota bacterium
CTTTAGATGGTTAGAGTTTCGGGATTTAGGTCGACAGCGGAAGGACTCGGCAGAGCCGGTTCTTCTGCTTTGAAAAGCACATAAACGTCCTCGAAAATCTCGCGCCGAGCGATCCGAAGCCCGTCAGAAGATTGCACCAGGTAATCTCCGGAATCACCGTGGTGTTCGCGACCGAGCACGTCGGTGAATGTGAGCGGCTCGGTGAGTTGTTTGGCTTGGACAAGAAAACGCGTGCGATAAGTATTCCAGGCTTCGGACATCGTGTTTGACTCCGGACAGTCAGGCGTAATTTTTTGGAATCAAAAATCCGGCTGGGATTTTGCTTCGAGTGATGTGAATTTACGCGGTGAAGAGTGAACGGTCAATTATCCATTAGTGGTGCAGTGGCACGCTGGTAACTGAAGATTTTTTTCGGTTGCGATTATGACGCGAGTTGCGTGAACTCCGCTAACCATGCGGGTTTCCGGGATTGAAGGTTCGCATTCACTTGCTGGATGATTTTCAAAAAAATCTTTGCGGGCGTGTTATCCACATGTCAAGCACAGGAAATACAGAGGCGAGATTTTTAAATTGGCGTTGCTGTCTGCCAAATTCTTTCTGGCTCGCTAATTATGTCGATGTGCCCCAACTATTTCCCGCATTGCGTAGGTTAACGGCGGGACGCGCTAAAATGCTAGGATCTTCGCCTGCCGCTTTCGTCACTCCATAAAGGGGTGTGTCGCATGAATCTGGAAACGCAACAGTCAGAATCCCCATACTGCGTGAAGATTGAGACCGAGACCGGCCAGTCCGCTACTGTCCCCATTGCCGTCTTGACAGCTAAGCAGTTGGAAGTCTTTCTGCAGACTGAGTTCAAGAGGTTGGCGCAAGAAGCAGGCGTAAAAGGCGTTCGTATTCATGTGGAGCGGGCGATAGCCGCTGACTACGAGCAGGTCCTCCGTGAGGTGACGGCGTTCCTGTCCGCTGCGAAGACACGAGCCGCATGACTCGGGCGCCAGCGACTGTACAAGTGAGTACGGGAAAACGACCGTGACTCGCGGTTGCGGTAAACGTTAGCAGACAACCTGTCTCGACAGTGCTCAGCATGCAAAAACTGAAACCTCGGTAGACAGAACCACGTCAGGTGCTGATAACAGGCGTTTATCACTCATTTACCTGCCTCCGCCTCAATGAGTGATATGGCGATTTATCGTCAATTGGCACGAATTCAGGGCATAATCGTTCGCATGAGTAAGGTGAAATCGCAAGCGGAAAAGAAGCGGCTCAGCCTTCAAAAAGAGCGTCGAAATGTTTATGGCGAGTGTCCCACGTCAAGCCGCAAGAATATTCGACGCGGCAAACAGCGTGGACATATGGAAGTGAGGCGGGCAGCCAATGAGGAGCTACGCTCTCTCGCCGGGGTTAGCGACGAATCTGTTGCGGAAGGTGTGGAAGCGTCCGCCAGAGACCGAATGCTCTTGCTCTCGCGCTCATCTTTCAAGAAAAGGCCCGACGCGCCTCTGGGAGAAGTCCTCCAGCGCAAACTCAAGAGACGCGCCGCGAACGCATCGGGCCGAAAGTCCCGGTAGCGAACCTTTAGCTCCTCAATGAGTGATATGGCGATTTTTCACCACTTGACCGCCGTAGCTTTTAACTTCCTCCGAAAAAAAAACGAAATGCTTGCCAAACGAGCTTACGTGAGCGTGAGATCGGCTCGATGTTGATTCTGAACGCTGGCCCAAGCCAACCAAGCGTCGGTTAGAGGCGGTCGAAAGTTGGGAAGGAGTAAACCGCCGGTTCTGAACCATTCGTACGCCGCAGGACCGAATGAATCCCGATCGTGTCCCACCGCGAGGTCTCGAATAAAGTTCTTTCGAATCCATCGGACGACAGCGTTGTACCACTTCTCAAAAGCTTTATTCTCGGTTTCGAAACTGGCCCAGATTCTACCCTGTGTAAGAGCAGGTTGACCGTTCCAAGATTCGAGCACAGGAGACTCATAGGTGAATTCAATGACAGGCTCCGAAAAGTCGATATTGAAATATTTCCCGGTCGCTTTCCTCCTCAACACGGGGAGAATCGCCTGATTCCAGAGACAATAATGCCCGCCTTTTTCCCAAGGACGGATCACTTCTTGAATTTCGGCAAGCTCTGAGGAGTGCCATTCGGTGACTATCACCGGGTCACGCTCCTGCAAGAAAAGCACGAACTGGCGACAGTCCTCAGAGAGCATATGAAAACGTGTCTGTCTTCCCATTGCTAGACGAGTGTAAACGAGGAAACGGAAAAATCGAGTCGTCAACCCGGAAGCTAAAGTCAGTTGATGAAATCAGGCGTTATCGCAAGTGTGCGCTTTTCCTTCGCCTGAAACTCGGGTTTTGAGTGATATGGCGATTTATCGCCAGTCGAGCGGTCGTCCGATCCTTATTTCGTCTTATCCACAACCCTCGACACGTTTTGCAACAGCAAGCGCTCGAAGGTCTCGCGTTGCGACCCGTCCCTAAACACGCGCTTGGGAATAACCGAAAACTGCTGAGTCCCGTAGTAGAGGATGAAGGAATACGCATCGACCAATGCGCTCGTGTACATCCCCCATTGGAGGTCTGAATCTATGTGCACGGTCTGAAAGTGGATTCCCTCTGGCGAGAACCTGAGCGAGTACTCATCCCGGAACTTCGGCTGGGTGCGAAACGAGATTCTCGGAATTACTGCAAACGCAGCGATCAGAATCAGCGCGAAGATACCCGAAACGCATAGGAGAGCGATTCCAAATGCATGCGACCCCGACCGCAATTCGTAGGCACCAAGAACAGCGACTCCCACAGTGACTGCAATGTCGATCGGGAGACGCAGGCGCGATGCGTAATGAGCACGCATAGCCCGCACGTAATCCTCTTCAGCATATCGAAACGAAAGATTCACGGTTTCCATCGGCGATCATCATAACTGTTGTTACAGGCGTTATCACAACCGTGCGCTTTTCTTTCGTCTTTTTCGGCGTCAATGAGCGATATAGCGATTTATCGTCAACTCAGAACCAGTCGCGTTCTAAGGCTTCCTGGGTTGTTTCGCTCCTTTTAAAAAAGCGGTGACCTCGCGAATGTCGTCCTTGTCTAAGTGATCGCAACCTCCACCCGCGGAGAATTCCCACTCGTGTAAGGGACTCTTGCCGCAATTTGCAAGGTGAAGGTAGTCGAGGGCCGTTCTTCCATAATTGTCCCGCAGTGACGCATCCGCTCCGGCTTTCAATGCATCCCGCACCTCGTCACCTTCTCCTTTTGCAGCAAGGATCATCAGTGCTGTGGTTCCATCGGTATTCGCAGCATTCACGTTAGCCCCAGCCTCGGCCAAATCACCATCGAAGAGTTGTGACATGGCGGAAACCATCAGCGGTGTGTCGCCTTGAAAAGATTTATGGTTGGGATCTGCGCCTGCTTTCAGCAACAGGTTGACTGAATCAGATGATGTAGTGGTTTCCGCATACATCAAAGCAGTCCAGCCACTGGAATCTATGGCATCGACCTTCGGATTCATCCGTAAGATGTCCTGCAATCCCTTGTCATCCCCGTGGACCGCTGCCCTCATCAACGAAGTCACGCCTACCTTGGGCATCGTCGCGTCTTGGAAAATATTGCTGAGCGGTTCCGTTCGTGGATCACCATGTCTCCATCGGTGCGTGTCAACTACGTCGTCAATCGCGTCTTCTAGCGATTGTTCAAACTCAGGAGCCGATTTAGCATAATCGGAAACGCGCTTGCTTTTGCCGCCAATGCGCACTTCGATTGTGGTAGTCGGATTGTCCGTCACGCCACTACTGTAAAGATTGTTCAAAGCCCAGAACTCAGGAGCCACAAACCTTCTCAATAGGGAACGTGCAGTCTCTTGAGTAATCCTCGAGTGCTTCTCTCCGCGCACCTTAACGTAAAACTTCCCGTTCCAAATCACGTCACCATCTTCAAAAACTCTGACACTGTAGGCTGGGCATTCTCCGTAGCATCCAGAGCGAGAAAGCTCTACAAAGTCACCCGGCTGAAACAGAGATGGATTTCCCAAATCCTGACCCGATGCCGCAAGCCCCGCAAGCATGACGATCCATGAAAGATTTCTGATGCTCACGCTCAACAATTTACGCCAAGTCGTGCGCACCATACCAGATTGATGTTTGATAACAGGCGATATCACTCATTGACTTTTCGCTTAGTGAAGCAATGCACCAGCAGTGGTACATTTGCATCCGTGCTCAGACTGATTTTCATCATCGTAGCGGTGTTTCTTGCGCAAAGTGCCGCGGCGCAAAGAACCGTTTCCTTTCCTCCCGAGGACGAAGGCGTAGTCTACGCGGACCTCTACGGAACAGGAGCCAGAGCTATCGTGCTGGCACACGGAGGCCAGTTCAATAAAGAGAGTTGGGCAAAGCAGGCGAAGATATTGGTGGCTGCAGGATTCCAAGTGTTGGCGATAGACTTTCGCGGATATGGTAAGTCGCGAGGGCCCGGTGACTCCGACCCGGAGGATGCTCCGCTGCACCTCGATGTGCTGGCGGCAGTTCGTTATTTAAGAAACAACGGAGCGAAGAGCGTATCTATTATTGGCGGCAGCATGGGAGGGAGCGCGGCGGGGGATGCGTCCATTGCTTCGCAACCGGGTGAAATCGACCGCCTGGTATTCCTGGGCGCTGCGCCGAACGGCCCGGCTGACAAGCTCAAGTCACCCAGCCTGTTCATCGTGGCACGCGATGACGCAAGCAGCGATGGGCCACGTCTTCCGGGGATTCGCAAACAATACGAGAAGGCACCCGAACCCAAGAAGCTGATTATTGTGGATGGCTCGGCGCACGCCCAATTTCTGTTTCAGACAGATCAGGGGGATCGGGTGATGCGCGAGATCCTGAGCTTTCTGTCTGCTAAGTGATTTTCTTTCGTTCAGCAT
>QHZX01000255.1:5089-6771 GCA_003224835.1 Acidobacteriota bacterium
CGAGAAAGCTCCCTCACCCAAAAAGCTGATTATTGTGGATGGCTCGGCGCACGCTCAATCTCTGTTTCAAACAGATCAGGGGGATAGGGTGATGCGCGAGATCCTGAGCTTTCTATCTGCTAAGTGATTTGTCTTTCGTTCAGCATTAAACCGTGGCTTTGGAGCTGTGGTGCTCTGGGCAGACTGCAACGGTGACTTTCTGCGGACGTCAGGTTCCTCTCCCGCCGTCTAAGGACGGCGCGTTCGGAATGACACTCGATGATAATTCGAAATCGGGTTCGGAATGAAACTCAGAAAGACATACGTGACATTAAACCGTAATAGGGAGGGATCCAGCGTGGCATCGTTCTTTATTGCCTCTGATCAGCTATCAGGGAAAACCGTAGCTTCGAAGTCAGTGGTGCTCTGGGCAGACTGCAACGGTCACTTCTGCGGACGTCAGGTTCCTCTCCCGCCGTCTAAGGACGGCGCGTTCGGAATGACACTCAAGGATGGGTGGGAGTGAGCGTTGGGGAGTGAGGGTTGGTGATGTCGAACCCTGATGAGGGCAGTGAAAATTATCCAGCGACGTTTTCTTTTTCTTTTGCAATACGGGCGAAGAAGCGTTCGATGAAGTTGGTGTCGGTGTGGCCCGCGCGGAACTCCGGATCAGCGAGAATTTTGCGGTGAAGCGGAATTGTCGTGAAGATGCCTTCCACGATGAACATCTCAAGCGCACGCGACATACGCGAAATAGCTTCCGAGCGGTCTTTGCCGCGGACGACCAGCTTTGCAATCAGTGAATCATAGTACGGAGGAATCACTCCCTCAGCGTACGCGGCGGTGTCGATGCGCACGCCGGTCCCGCCCGGCGGGTTGAAGGCAGTTATTTTGCCGGCCGAAGGCGTGAACTTCTCAGGGTGCTCGGCATTAATTCGGCATTCGATGGCGTGACCGCGCGTAAGCACCGGACCATGAAGCACGGCTTCAAGTCTCTCTCCGGCAGCCAGCAATATCTGGCTCTTTACCAGGTCAACGTCGGTGACCATCTCCGTGACTGGATGCTCTACCTGAATTCGGGTGTTCATCTCAATGAAATGGAGGTTGCGGTCTTTATCCATGAGGAATTCTATGGTGCCGGCATTCACGTATCCGATCTCGGAGAGGGTCTTGCAAAGCATCTGACCGATTTCTTCCCGCAGCTGCGGTGTGACCTGGGTTGATGGCGACTCTTCGAGCAATTTTTGATGGCGGCGTTGAATGCTACACTCGCGTTCGCCGAGACTCGTGACGCTGCCGTATTGGTCCGCAAGAATCTGAAATTCGATATGGCGCGGGTGCTCGACATATTTTTCCATGTAGAGATCGCCGTTGCCGAACGCCGCAGCCGCCTCCGACTGCGCAGCGTGGAATAACGCGGGAAGTTCTTCGGCTGAGCGGACGATACGCATGCCGCGCCCGCCCCCGCCAGCAGACGCCTTGATAATTACGGGAAAGCCGACGGTTTTTGCCCACTCCACGGCTTCACCTTCACTGCCGAGAACTCCTTCGGATCCGGGAAGAATGGGCACGCCAGCCTTTTTCATGGCGGCGCGGGCTTTTTCTTTCTCGCCCATCAGACGCGTGACTTCCGGCGGGGGGCCTATGAACTTGATGTTGCAGGTCTCGCAGACCTCGGCGAAGTTTGCATTCTCAGAAAGCAG
>QHZX01000256.1 GCA_003224835.1 Acidobacteriota bacterium
CCAAGTGATAGTGGTAAGTTGGGTTTTCCGCTTCTTTATTCTTCTCTGACAGTTTTATAGCTTCCTGAAACATCCCAATGGCGGATTCGTATACGCCCTTCTGATAAAAGGCCCAACCGAGCGTGTCTGCGACGTTGGACGATTCAGGCATGTTGCGCCGGGCAGTTTGGGCCAATTGCAACGCCATATCCACGCTGCCATTGGTCTCCAGCAGGACATAGGCAAGATTATTGGAAGCTTGAGGATTGTCGGGCCTTAACTGCAAGGCAGTTTGATACGCAGTTTTGGCCTTGTCCAATTCGTGCTGATGCTCGTAGGCGGAGCCGGCCAGAATATAGAAAACCGGCTCTTTCGGATTTGCCGAGCTGGCCTCTGCGTATGTTGCCAGCGCTTCACTTAAAGCGCCTCTCGATGCCTGAGATTGGCCGAGCTTCGCGTAAGCGTCCACGTTATTTTTATCCAGCTGCACAGCTTTCTGAAAGGCGGTTTCTGCGGCAGGCTGGTCCTTCTTGCTCAACAACAACGAGCCGAGCAGGTCATAAAAACCGCTATTGCTGGAGGCGATCGCAATCTGACTGTTGATCCGAGCAATTGCCTTATCGGTCTGTTTTTGCGCGAGATACATGTTGGCCAAGCCGCGCAACCCGTCGACGGAGTTTGGATCACGGCTTAGCGACTGCTCGTACCACTTAATTGCCTCGGTAAATTTTTGCTGCTGGGCGCTGAGATTGCCCATTTCCACATAGCCTACCGGCGCTTCTGGCCCGACTTCGATCGCTTTACGGGCGTCGAGTTCAGCGCCCGGATATCGTTTGCGCGCCATCAGTGAAATGGATCGCAGCGCGTAACCATCCGGAGAAGCCGGCTGCAGCCTGATGATTTCGCTGGCATACTGCTCCAGCCCCGGCATGTCAGCCTTTTTCAGGGTAAGTCCTGCGAGCGAGCGATCCGCTTCCACCATAGTGGGCTGTAAGCGGACTGCCTGCTGCCACTCTGTTCCAGCGCGGTCGAGTTCACCCAACCGGTCCAGCGCCAAACCCAGCTGATAATGTGCTACTGCCATGCCCGGATTCCTGGTCACCACGGCTTGTAAAGTTTGCGCCGCCTCGTTGGCGTGGTCACGCCGCAGTTGAATTTCTCCGCGGAAAGTCAGGGCTTCGTCATCCTTGCTTTTGCCACTCAATAGCGATTCGTTCAGCTTGTCCGCTTCATCCAGCCGATTTTTCAAAATCAACAGTTGAACGTAATTCTTGGAAACCTGCTGGTCTCTCGGATGTTCCTGGTGAAGCGATCCGTACTCAGCCAGCGCCTTGTCCAGATCACCTTCGGCAAAATAGTAATCGCCGAGCATCCGGTAAGCCGTCGAGTCCTTAGGAAGATCGCGTTTGGCCTGGGCCAGAAATTGTTCCGCCTCAGCCCGCTTGCCTTCAGCCATATAAAGTTTCGCCATGGAGGCGCGAGCGTTAATGTCTTTGGGATCTACCGTGATCACTGACTGAACCTGCTGTTCAGCTTCCGGATAACGCCCGCGACCCTGGTAGAACGCGGCCAGTGCCATGCGCGGATTTTCGCCCTCTGCTTTCAAATCGATGGCCTTTTTGTAGTTAGCCTCAGCGGCGTCAAATTGACCGGTTCTGGTTTGGACCAGCGCCAGATTCAAATATGAATCTCCGCTGCTGGGCGCTAAGGTGATCGCCTTCTGTATCTCCGCAATCGCTTCCGAGTACTTCTGCTGCGCGTTGAGTAAATTTGCGACAGCAATATGAGTGGCGGGATCGTTCGGCTGTTTTTCAAGAAGCAGGTCGGTATGCTGCTTGGCGCTGGTCAGATCATCAGGGTTTGAAGTTGAAGCGTAGTCCGCGGCAAGCATATTCACCATGTCGGCATGCGCTTTGTAATGGTTCGGCTGCAATTCCAGGGTGCGGGAAATTTCGAAGTACGCGTGTTGCCAATCCTGCATTTTGAGATAGCTTTGCGCCAACTGATAATGCGCTTCCGCGAAAGTACTATCCACCTTTGTTGCATTCAGGAACTGAATCACGGCTTCGCGATACTTGCCTTCAGCGTAGTAGCGTTGACCACTCTCGAAATATTTCTGCTTGCGAACATTTGGATCGCGTGAACAGCCAGTCAAAAGCAGTGCCAACAAAGCCAGCACCAGTACTAAACGCGACTTAGAAGAACTGCTCATTCCAGACTCTCCAGGTGGCGCTTACAGCGCCAACGTGAATTTCACCTATTCACCAGATCCATCACATCTCAATCGTTCCAAAGTCTTACGCAGTGACTACGACCACATCGCCATTAACGTGGAACATAGTTGTCAATCACCGGCACAATGTGCTCGGCCAGGGCGAGCAATCGCCGCTGGGCTGAATCAATACTCTCGCCATGCATAAATTTGGTGCTGAGCCGAATCAAAGATCCGTCGGAGCGGCGCATGCGAATCGAATCCGCGACCAGGTAGTATTTGGCCCAATATTCGCTCGCGACGGCGCGATCATGCGCCCAGTACCAATACAAAACCAGCTGACGCTGTTCTCCCTCAGCAATCAGATACCTGTTCGCCTGGAACGGAGCTCGTCCCGCCAGATTGAGGGTGACCCGGTCCGATCGCAAAGGAACCCAACCCGCGCCCGGCAAGCAGTTCTTGGGAGAGTGAATGGTGTCGCCGGAACGCTGGCTGGGGAAATAAGCTATGAAAAGACCGACCGACGGCGCGGGGGAACCATATTGATATTGGCGTGTCAGAAAATCGCCCGGCCCCAGAACGTCAAGCACATCTTTGCTGATCGGAAGGTCGGTCGACGACCATCCGGCGAAGGTTTGTGGAAACGATTGCAAGGGCTGGTGAGCCGGAATAATCTCGGCACTATTTCGCACCCGCAAGAGCAGCGCAGTGCAGCCCAATAGGGCGACAACCGTAACGAAGCGCCACTTCATGATGCACGCTCGCTATTCCCGTGGAAAAACTTAAACCCACGATGCAAAGCAAATAGCATCAGCAGTGACACAACGAACACCAACCAGCCGGAGAAAATATGGAAGAATCCCTCCGCTTTTTCGGGGTCCCAATACTGGACGATCAAACCTGTTCCCACAATCCGCAGCGCATTCGCCGCGACCGCAATTGGGATCGAGGCGACCGTCAGTGCGACTCGCACCCAGGTACGTTGCTCCATGAGATAGCCGTACATAATTGCCAGAGTCGCCAGCGACATTAAAGATCGAATGCCGCTGCATGCCTGTGCCACCTCTAGCGGCATTGCCGGCAAATTGATGATGTTGCCTTCGCGCAAAACCGGTACGCCGAAAACCGGCAATGTCCAGGCCGCCAACTTCGAGGCGAGGATCTGTAAAGGTAATGTGATTTGGCTGAAAACAATTGCTGGAATTGGGACCATCAAAACCAGAAAAGATAAGGGGAACAGGACTGCTCGGAACATGGTCCATCCGAGAAAAAAAATGACCATGCCAGCGGCCAATAGAATCAGCGAAAACCGTGAAAGAAACAGTTCGGCGCCGAAGATTCCCACTACCAGCGTAGCCAGAGAAATAAGGATTACAGGCAATCCCCAGGTGGAGGGTTGTGGCCTGATTGCCGAGATACGCTCTCGATTTTGCCAGAGCACGAAGCCCGAAAACATGGGGACAAAAAAGCCGTGCGAAAAGTTCGGGTCCGACCACCACTGTCGCACCAGACGCAGAATGATGGGTGCGTAGATCCACGCGATCAAAACCAGCGTAGTGAGTACGTACCAATGTATGGTTCTTGTTTTCGGATGGCTAACCCCTGTGGGTTTGGATACCGAAACGGCCTGTGCCAGATCGCTCATCTTTAATGGGCCGGGAATGCCCCAAACATATTCCAACCCTACTCTGATTGCAATTGCAGGGCCGAGTTTCCGAAGGCTGCCAAGCCGGCCATCCACTCGAATTATGGGACTCTCGGTGTTTGGGGCGCAATCGAAATTCAAATTCAACGAGGCGAGAACGCATGATATTACTGGAGTTATGCCTACCGGCGGACAGTCCCTATCGTTAGTCGCCGCCGCGGATGGATTTCGGTGAACCTCGTTTCACGCCGCTTGAGCAGCTGAACATCGCGCGTTCAGGGGAAAAAGAGAATTGATTTCCACAGGGCGGATTACCTTTTGTGTATATCCAGTGGCAACGTACTGCTCCAGTTAGGAGCAGTTTAGAGGAAAAATGCTCCTCACAAGATAACAATTCCGTTCCTGCAAATGTCGGAAAAGTGGGAAAAACTTTTCTCTTTTCTGCGAATTGGTGTAACGTTACAGAGTTCCTGTCGTCCGCCAACATCCATTGTAAGTACATGAAAATAAGGCAGCGCCGATTGCGAAACCGCGAAATCGCATAGTCTGGCAAAAACCAAGTCGCTCTGGCCCAAGCCGTGCTGTTCAGGGAGTGACAGCGTTCTGCTGCGGCTTTGTTTTCGAGCCACAGGCTGTATGCGGACGAGAATTTCAAGGAGCTAAATTTCAGTTTTGCAAGCCTCTGCCCAAGACTCCGCTGAACTTCCATTTCTGGACGCCGTGAGCCCCATCATGAAAGGGGTGGAAGCGGTCATAAAAGAATTGGCGCATAGCTCCGTCCCGGTTTTGCTGATCGGCGAACGAGGATCGGGAAAGCGGACCATCGCCCGGAGGATTCATTCCAGCTCCGGCCAACCCAAAGGTGAGTTCCGCATTCTGATCTGCTCTGATTTGATTCCC
>QHZX01000257.1 GCA_003224835.1 Acidobacteriota bacterium
GGGAGGATCACCGAAGGAGGGACGACATTCGATTATAACATCGGCGACGAACGCTTCCGCCGATGGAGCCCAGTGATCAACTGGAACTTGCCGCAAATTTATTCGCTGGTGAAGTAGTCCACCGTTACTGGATTCTCGAACAAAGAGTAATCACGCGTGACCACGGTGATACCGGTTTCAGTGACGAAATATTTTTGCCGGTCGGTTTCAGGATCAAAGCCGATCGTGGTGCCCTCAGGAATGTGCACGTCGCGATCAATAATCGAGCGGCGAATCCGGCAATGCCGGCCGATGTTCACGTGGGAAAACAGAATGCTGGAGTCTACTTCTGTGTAGGAGTTAACGCGCACGTCAGGCGAGAGCACGCTGTATCTCACAGTCCCACCGGAGACAATGCATCCCGCTGAAACAATCGAATCCAAAGCCTGACCGGTTCGCCCTTGCTCTTCAAACACGAACTTAGCCGGCGGATACTGCCTTTGGTGAGTTCGGATAGGCCAGGCCTCGTCATACAAATTAAATACCGGCGACACCGAGACCACATCCATGTTTGCTTCGTAATAGGCTTCAAGAGTCCCCACGTCCCGCCAGTAGAGCGCTTCCTTTTTGTTCTCGTCTACAAAATCGAAACCGTATACGCGATAGTCATCCGCCATCTTCGGCAGGATGTCCTTGCCGAAGTCATGACTGGACTGCTCGTCCTCGGCGTCTTTCAGCAGAACGGGAATGAGCACGTCAGTATTAAATAGATAAACTCCCATGGAAGCCGGGACCCGGTTTGGATTACCGGGAGCGCGAATTTTCGTGACCTTCGGCTTCTCCTCAAAACCGGTAACGCGGTTGTCGGAGTCCACCGACATCACCCCAAAACGGTAAGTCTCCTCCGGGTCGATCTGAATCGTGGCAATGGTGACGTCAGCAGCCGAGTCGATATGCTGCCGCAGCATCAGGTCGTAATTCATCTTGTAAATGTGATCGCCGGAGAGGATCAGAACATACCGTGGCTGCTCGGAGCCAATCGAATAAATATTTTGGTAGACCGCGTCCGCGGTGCCTTGATACCACTGCTCGCTCACGCGCTTCATCGGAGGCAGCACCTCGATGAAGTCTCCTAACTCGCGGGCGACCATATTCCATCCCTCGCGGATGTGGCGGTTGAGTGATAGAGCCTTGTATTGAGTGAGGATGTAAACCCGGCGAAGGTCGGAGTTAATGCAATTCGAAAGAGTGATGTCGATGATGCGATAAATTCCGCCGAAGGTTACCGCCGGCTTGGCGCGGTCGCGAGTCAGGGGATAGAGCCGCTCCCCGGCTCCTCCCGCCAGCAGGACTCCTAAAGTGTCTTTCATCGCGCTCCGCTAGGATGAGCAAGCTGCGCCCAGCGAATACAAAAATTTTCACTGAAGCCCTTTTGCGCGGTAATACTAGCACAAGGGATTAAGAAAAGACTAAAGCGCAGCCGGCTTACCTTGCTATGGCTTCGCGCCGCACCGCATCGGAAGAAGCGCCGGATTTCAGCACCGGTAGATTGACTTCCACAAGGGTCCCAGGGTTTCCCGCACGGATGGTGATAGAGCCGCCTAACTGCCGCGCCCGCTCGCGCATTCCTCCGATCCCTACTCCGATGTTGGCGCCGCAAGCTTCCATATTCTTCAGGATATCCGGCGCAATCCCACAGCCACGGTCCCGCACCACGAGAACAGCACCATCGAAATTCGCGCGTAGTGAAATGGACGCTATGCTACTCCCCGAATGGCGGTGAATATTTACCAGGGACTCCTGAACAATCCGGAAGATAGCTGTCTCGACCTCGGTCGGAAAACGGGGGAGGGCTGGGTCGAGATCCAATTCAACGTTGATTTTGCTGCGTCCGCTAAAACCGCGGGCGTACCATTCAATCGCGCTGGCCAAGCCGGTTTCATCCAACATTGGTGGATGTAGCAGATAGGAGAGAGTTCGTATCTCGGAAATCACTTGATCTGCGAGAGCGGCGCTGTCAGCAACCGTGGACGACAATATGGGATCGCCCTGTGTACGTTGAGCGATGACTCCCAAGTTGATGTGCAGTGCCGCAAGCAGTTGACCAGCGCTGTCGTGCAATTCGCGCCCCAGACGGCGGCGCTCTTCGTCCTGCAAGGTCAGGATGCGCGCCGAGAGTTTGCGCAGCATTTCTTCGGTCTGCACGCGTCGTTGAATTTCGTCTTGTAACAGCTCATTGGCGTGCGTGAGCTCGGATGTCCGCTCCTGAATTTTCAGATCCAGTTGCTCGTTGGCAGCACGCAACTGTTGCTCTACCCTGACGCGTTCCCGCTCGCTCGCAGCATTCTTTTCGAGAGCAGCGGCGAGTTGATCCCTAACTATGTCCGAAGCCAGGCTTTTTTTCCCTGGCTTATCGGGATAAGCTGATGGACGAGAAGCTGATGAACGAGACAAAGAAAAACCCGATCCCCGAGACGAAGCCATTGCCTTTTCATAGTCGTGCAGAAAATGGCTTTTCGCCATACAGGGTTTTACTGATAACTGTTAAGTAAACATCTGGAGAGAGATTATTATCAAGAAAAAGCGAATACTGCAGCGCGGATTTCTTACCCTCTTAATAGGATCCGCTCTTCTTGCATTTTTCTTACACGCACGAGCCGCCGAAATCCCGGCAATAAAGTGGCAGCCACTCAGCCCGGCCAATGGATCCCCGATCTTATTCGAGGTCCGCGCGCCTGCAAGGTCGCAAGCCGTCTCCGCAACCTGGATGGGCCATGAAATCACCTTCTTTAAAACGTCGACGGGACGCAACGTCTGGTACGGTCTTGGTGGAATTTCGCTTTCAACAAACCCAGGAAGGTACGATCTCCAACTCAAAGAGGTGTTCGCGAACGGCCAAACCAGGGAAATCGTAAGGAAAATCAAGATCGTTCGGGCCGCCTATCCAAAGATTACGGTCAAGGTTGCGAAGCAATATACAGAGCCGAACCCCCAGCAATTGACTGCAATATCAGCCGACAAAGGTGTCAAGAGTAAAGTCTTTGGGGAAGTAAGCGCACAACGATTGTGGGCAGGAAAATTCGTCGCTCCGGTGTCAGCTCCGATTTCCGACATATTCGGTACCGCCCGAGTCTTCAATGACCAAGTTCAGAGCAGACATCAGGGTTTGGATTTTGCTGTGCCGCCGGGAACCGAAGTGCATGCGATCAATAGTGGAATTGTCACCTTGGCGCGCCCCATGTT
>QHZX01000186.1:0-2462 GCA_003224835.1 Acidobacteriota bacterium
ACTTCTCGATCATGTGCGCAATGATTTCTGTATCGGTTTCTGTGGTGAAGCGATGGCCCTCTTCCGCGAGTTTCTTTTTCAGCGAGACATAGTTCTCGATGATGCCGTTGTGCACCACGACGATGCGACCGGTGCAATCACGATGGGGATGAGCGTTTTCTTCTGTCGGACGGCCGTGGGTGGCCCAGCGGGTGTGACCAATGCCGTAAGTCCCGTCGAGCGGCTTAAGGCGAATGACTTCTTCCAGGTTGCGCAGTTTGCCTTCGGCGCGCCGAATCTGCAGGCCTTCACCATTACCGCAAACCGCGATTCCTGCAGAGTCGTAACCGCGATACTCGAGGCGCCTAAGGCCGTCAAGAATGACGGGGACCACTCGCTTCCTGCCTACGTATCCGACAATTCCGCACATGCCTGCCGACTCCTACTTAAATGTGGGGAGGAACCGAACGCGAACTCGCGACACTTATTCTTCAATTGAATACCGGAACTCTTCGATCACTGGATTAGTCAGAACTTCACGAGCGATCCGGCCAACGGCGCTTTCCGCCTGCGATTTGTCGAGTCCGCCATCCAGCGTCAGCTCGAAAAATTTGCCTTGCCGCACATCCTGCAATCCGTGGTAACCCAGTTTTTGGAGCGCACCCTGGATGGTCTTGCCCTGGGGATCCAGAACGCTCCGCTTCAACGAAACGTATACGTAAGCTTTCATGGGGATAGTTGATTATACGGCAACATAGAACGATAAAAAGCGTGACCAAAGTTCGTCCGACGTTGCAGCGAGCCATCATAAACCGTACTCATTGGGGGAAATCGGCGGTTTTGGAGCAACGAGGAGTTCGGGATACTACTGCGAAGTATAGGCCGCTTGCAATCCCAATTTAGTGCCATACTTATTTTCGCCGAAACTGGTATCAGTTGGGCGCGGGCGTGGTTTTCATATTAATATTTAAGTAACAAAGAAGACCTTGCATCGAGGGGGGAAGAGGTGAACGATGCAAGAGATTCACGAAGGGCGTTTAGAGGCTGACAGCCACGCCAGCTTTGATGAATTTTCTCGGCGGTATAAAGTTTTACTTAGGGCCACCGATCTGGCTGCACGTCGTGGGTTCCCGGATTTACTGCGGGAGCTGTCCCAGCTGTTGCGTCAACTTTTCGATTTCCATCTCCTAAACTACGCGATTCGTGATGACGCATCTGATCTGATGCAAGTCTGCATGGTCGATGAAAACCTGCACACTGACGATCCGCTTGAGTTTTCCACTCGTGAATCACCTGCGGGCTGGGTCTGGTCTAACCAACAACGGCTCGTGATCTCGGACTCGCAGCTTGAGACCCGGTTTCGGCCGGCGCTGGATCTATACGCCAACAGAGGTTTCCACTCTCTCGTAGTTTTGCCAATTACAACCGCTCGCCGACGCCTGGGAAGTATTTGCTTTGGAAGCCAGAAGCCGACTCGGTACGATGATGATGCGCTGTATTTCCTAGAGAGACTGGGCAGCTTGGTGGGATTAGCTCTCGAGAACTCTCTGTCAATGGACGTTTCGGCGATCAAACAGGCACTCAGGACCGAAGAGGAACAGATGCGGGACCTTGAGACGCTCCGCCTGCAACTTTCAGAGCGGAGCGCGGCGGCACACGAGGCGCTGCGCAGAGAGCAAGAACAATTAGAGACAGTGCTGCAAATACAGAAAGCATTGGCAACGTCGCGGTTCGATCTCCACCAAATGTTTCCTGCAATTACCGACGCGCGGCAGAACGGCGACCGACCTGCCGGCGCGAAGGATACAGAACAGAACCAGCGGGAGATCGAGAAGGGCAAAATACCGAAGCAGACCATAAGCCTGCAACAAGATATTCAGGGTCAGTTTGATCTCCAGGAAATTGTTGGGAAGAGTCGAGCGTTGGCAAACGTTCTGGATGAGGCAAAAACGGTCGCGCCGAGCGGCGCCACAGTGCTGATTCTGGGAGAAACTGGTACTGGAAAAGAGCTGATTGCCCGCGCCATTCATAAGCTAAGTCCGCGCTCGAGCGGCAGTTTTGTGAAACTCAACTGCGCGGCTATCCCCACCGGATTGCTGGAAAGCGAGCTATTCGGACACGAGAAAGGAGCGTTTACCAGCGCGGTGAGTCAAAAGATCGGTCGGCTGGAGTTGGCTGACAAAGGCACGCTATTTCTGGACGAGGTCGGCGAGATTCCGTTGGAACTCCAGCCCAAGTTGCTCCGGGTGCTGCAAGATCAGGAATTCGAGAGGTTGGGAGGAACACGAACGATTCGGGTGAATGTGCGAGTTCTGGCTGCAACCAACTGTGATTTGTCGAAGGCCGTTGCCAACCGCGAATTCCGCAGCGATCTTTATTATCGGCTGCACGTCTTTCCGATTCGATTGCCCGCGCTGCGCCAGCGACGTGAAGACATTCCCATTTTGGTGCACTATTTCGTGCAGAAGTTTGCCCGTCGTATG
>QHZX01000186.1:2475-17570 GCA_003224835.1 Acidobacteriota bacterium
AGCTGGAGAATTTTATGGAACGCTCAGTGATTTTGACTGAAGGGGAGACTTTGCGAGTACCGGTGGGCGAACTGGTTCCCGCATCCGAAAATTCGACGCCGACTGCTCCGGCACCCGAGATGTTGGGATCGCATGGGACTCTCGAAGAATTAGAAAGGCAATATATAGTCCAGGTCTTGCGGCAGTCAGCCGGAATAATCGCCGGGTCACGCGGGGCTGCCGCGCGCCTGGGAATGAAACGTACTACCCTGCAATCCAAAATGCAGAGGCTTGGCATTAACAAGGAAGAATATGCGGGCTGAAACGCGACGCTCAGAGTTGCGAAGCTGCTCGAATCCTGAATACGACAAAGGAAGTGCCGACGAAAATCGGCTACTCTGCCTTAAGTTCGGCATCGCACATCGCTAAGTACGGCCACGTACGTAGTTGTGATACTTAGAGTGCAAGGCTTTCGTGGTACTTACGAAGACATGCTCTTTTGGTATCCCGAGTGCTTTGCAGAAATTACCTTCGCAAAGATTTGGAGTGCAATGTTGTCCAGGGGAGCGTTGGGGCTTTCCACAGGCCATCACGCACAAATTCCGATTGCCACGCTGCATGGGCTTCCAATTAAAAAGCCATGCCGTTCGGTTGCAGGTCCCGCATTTCTGCCGGTAAATCCGGCGGTCGGGCGGCAGCAGCGGGCTGCACAGCGAAAGCATGCCAGATTGGACCCGCTCTATCTCTTCTATTGCGGCCTGAAGTGGCACAAAGCTGGCGAAACCGCGTCGGGTTGGGAATTAGTGCAGGCGATGCGATCGAAGGATCCCGGAGCCCGTGCGTTGGCGGCTGAACTACTCGCCGAAACTGAAGATGGACGTTTGCTGGTGCGAGACTTGCGACGCACGCGCAGTGGGTTGAGGACACTAGCCTGGGCCGGCATTGCTTCTGCCGAGTTTAATCAGGCCACGAAAGGGGAGGGGATGATCACGCCATATGGGTTGCCGGTGGTTGAGGATTGCATACATTGTCCACTGAAAAAAGAGAGTTGGTTTTGTCATCTATCGAGTGACCTGCTGAGTTCATTCAGCGCTTCCAGCCACCTGGCAACCTATCCGGGAGGCGCGATTTTATTCATTGAAGGACAGATGCCTCGAGGCGCGTTCGTGCTCTGCTCCGGCAAAGTGAAGCTTTCCACGACTTCGAAGGAAGGCAAGGTTTTGATTTTGAAAATCGTCAATCCTGGAGAAGTAATGGGATTGAGCGCACTAATCTCGGCTGAGGCTTACGAGATTACCGCTGAGACGTTGGAGCCCTGCCTGGTCAACTTTGTTGATGGCGACGGGCTCATCCGGCTCATGGAGCGGAGCGGAGAACTGGGACTCCGCTCCGCGCAGGCCGTGAGTCGAGAATTTCAGTACGCGTATCGTGAAATTCACGAGCTGGTGCTGGCGCGTTCGTCCTCGGGAAAGCTAGCGCGGTTACTACTTTCGTGGATGACCGGAATAGAAAAGGACAACCGTGAGGTGCGAATCCATGCTCCCGTCACGCACGAAGAGATGGCACAAAGGATCGGAGCATCACGAGAGACGGTCACACGTTTGTTGAGTGAATTGAGGAAGAAGGACCTGATCAGGCTGGAAGGAGCAACGCTCGTGATCAAGAATCGGACGGCGCTCGAAGCCCTGGCAGTTTGAAAGCTGCTTAGAACGACTCGCGCGGCCGGAGCCTCCTCCCTGGCCGCTTTTTTATTAGCCGTGAGCTTTGAAGGGCGAGGTTTGAGCTGTTAGCTAAGAGCTGAACGAGCTAAGAGCCAGAAGCAAAGCTCAAAGCTCAAAGCTCAAAGCTCTTCATCACAATCCGAACAACTCTCTCAGACGTTTGGTTTGTGCACGGCTGACGGGAATTTCAGTTTGCTTCTTGTCGTCCATTCGGAGCTGATAGGAACTCTTGAACCAGGGGACGACTTCCTTGATCCGATTAATATTCACCAGGTGAGAACGGTGGGCACGCCAGAAAAGATTCGGATCGAGACTGTCCAGAAGCTCCTCCAGCGTTCGACAGTTCGACTGTCCTTCCATCCCATTTATCCCGCTGGTGACGACGGTGATGATTCCATCCTCAATTGAAGCGAAGCAAATATCTTTTTGATTGACCAGAAAAAGACGTCCGACCGCCTTCAAGAGGATCTTGGAAGTCTGTGGCTTCTGTGATTCCAGCATCCGGACCAGCGCATCCAGTTTGTCCGAAGGACCGTTTGCCTCTGCCATTGACCGCGCGCGTTCCACTGACTGCGCTACGCGCTTGCGATCGAATGGCTTTAACAAGTAATCAACAGCGTTCACTTCGAATGCGCGAACCGCATACTGGTCAAAGGCAGTGGAGAACACGATTTTGGGGAGAGCGATTTTCTTGTCGAGCAGTTTTTTAATTACGCCGAAGCCGTCAAGGCCTGGCATCTGGACGTCAAGAAAGACGAGATCGGGGTTGTGCTCGCGGATGAGAGTTACAGCTTCGAGGCCATTCTTACCTTGCGCCACGACTTCGACATCGCCAATATTCTTAAGCAAATAGGCGAGTTCATCGCGCGCGAGCTGCTCGTCGTCAACGATCAAGGTCGAGAGTGGCACTTTCCTCTCCTTACATCTCAGTATAGTCGATTCGAAACAGGCGCTTGAGTCAGTAGCGCTTGCAGCAACGCTAGCATTTACACTAGCGATAATGAATGTAATCTTCGGAATCAATGCCGTTGCCGAGGCGTTGAAGTCACGCGGGCGGCCGTTTCAATGGGTGGGGGTCGCCAAAGAACGGAACGACCTGCGGCTGCAGAAGCTGATCCAGGACTGCCGCAATAGTGGAGTTGCGGTGCGATTTCTGCCGCGCACGGAGCTGGACCGCATGGCGAGGACGGCTTCGAATCAAGGAGTGGTCGCGGTCACGTCGGCAAAAGCATATGTGGACCTCGATGATGTACTTGCTGCCAAGCGCGGTGAGCATTCGCTGGTGGTCGTGCTGGACGGCGTTGAAGATCCGCACAACCTGGGCGCGATCCTGCGGACGGCGGACGCATCCGGAGCTGATGGCGTGATCATTCCCGAGCGGCGTGCTGCTGGAATCACGGGAACAGTTGCGAAATCTTCAGCGGGAGCGAGCGCGCATCTGCCGGTAGCGAAGGTCACGAATATCTCGCGGACACTCGAAGAGCTGAAGGCAAAAGGCTTGTGGATTGTTGGCCTCGATGAGAGAGGAAAGCAAAGCTACGACCAGGTGGACTACAAGATGGATTGCGCTCTGGTGCTCGGTGCCGAAGGCAAGGGTCTTCACGATCTGGTCAGCAGGAAGTGCGACTTTCTGGTTTCCATCCCAATGCTGGGACAAGTTCCATCACTCAATGTTTCCGTTGCGGCGGGCGTGGTTCTCTTCGAAATTGTGAAGCAGCGGCGGAAGAAGTCTGGATGAAGTTCCTATGCATCATAAGTGTGATTGCTATTTCGCTCTCGGCCCACGCGCTGGATCGCGAAGCTTTTACATTCACGAAATATGACTTGGCTGTTCGTGTTGAACCCGAGCAGCAGCGGCTCGCCGTCCGTGGCAAGATTATGTTGCGAAATGATTCAGAGGCGCCACAAAGAAGCCTCTCACTGCAGATTTCATCGTCGCTCGGCTGGAGCTCTATTCGGTTGGAAGGCAAGCCGGCAGAATTCGTTTCGCAAATCTACACTTCCGATATCGATCACACAGGTGCATTGTCAGAGGCGATTGTGGTGTTACCCACGGGCGTGGCGCCGAAACAGACCATCGAGCTGGAAGTCGGATATGAGGGAGTGATTCCGCAGGACACGACGAGACTGACCCGGATTGGCGTCCCTGCTGAGACGGCGAAGCATTCGGATTGGGACCAGATTGGGCGATCATTTACGGCGGTGCGGGGAATCGGATACGTAGCGTGGTATCCCGTTTCTGAAGAGGCGGTAAGCCTCACAGATGGCAATGCCGTGCCTGGATCAGTGGCGAGGTGGAAGAAGAGGGAATCGCAAGGCGAAATGAAGGTGTCGATCGCAGCCTCACGACTGAGTGTGGAAGAGTCGCCTGAGCTACTGTGCAACGGGACTGAATCAAAAAGAACGACAACGGAAGCAGCCGCGGGAGAAAGCACGGGCTTGGATTGTTCATTCAATTCTCTGGGCGAAACAATACCGACCTTTGTGGTTGCTCCGTACACAGAAATGGATAGCAATGGGATCGCAATCCCCTACCTGCCAGATCACAGAACGCTCGCGGAGAATTTTGGTTCAGCAGTCGAAGAGGTTTCGCCGCTCGTCACCAAATGGTTTGGCGATCATCGCGAGTCGCCACAGGATAAACCAAAGGTTATAGATCTCCCCGACGCAAAGGACGCATCTTTTGAGAGTGGCAATATGTTGCTCACGTCTCTGTCCGGAAGCGACACGAAGCTACTGCTAACCGCAACGCAACAGATAAGCCACGCTTTCTTCCCATCACCCCGCGCCTGGATTCATGACGGCCTGGCGAGTTATGCGCAAGTGCGCCTGATTGAAGAGAAGGAAACGCGACAGGCAGCGATTAACTACCTTCAGTCGCACCGCGCTGCGCTCATGGACCTGGAGAAAGTCTCTGGCGAACCAAACCGCGAAAAGGATCCGCTCGTCAGTTCGCTCGACGTATTTCGCATTCAGACAAAATCCATGTACGTCTGGTGGATGTTGCGCGACATGGTTGGCGAGAATGCGCTGTATGCGGCATTGCACAATTACAAAGCGTCGGACGATAGGGATCCCAGCTACATGCAGAAATTGATTGAAGCGCAAGCGCATCGCGATCTGCAATGGTTCTTTGACGATTGGGTGTATCACGATCGTGGGCTGCCGGATTTTCGTATCATCTCGGTTTACCCGGGCGCTCTGGCAAGTGGCGGATACATGATCACAGTAACGGTTGAAAATCTTGGAGAGGCAGGCGCTGAAGTTCCGGTTACGTTGCGCCTGCAAAGCGGCGAGGAGTCTCAGCGGCTAACAGTACCTGGCAAGGCGAAGGCTTCAGTGCGAATTCAGGCCGCATCACTGCCGCAGGAAGTTACGGTGAACGATGGCAGTGTGCCGGAGCCGGATACGAGCAACAACGGATTCAAAGTCGAATCGGTGAACCATTAAAAGAACAGATGGAGGCTTTTTGACCTACATTCAATTTTTGGGTGCGGCCGGAACTGTGACGGGGTCAAAACACCTGATCAACACTTCCGAAGACCTTGCTGGTAAAACTGGAACGCAGGTCCTTGTAGATTGCGGAATGTTCCAAGGTCAGAAAGAGTGGCGAGAGCGCAATTGGCAACAGTTACCGGTTCCGGCGGTGGCGATTGAGGCCGTGATTCTGACCCATGCTCACCTCGACCATTGCGGTTGGATTCCTCGATTAGTGAAGCAAGGCTTTCGTGGGCCGATTTACGCTACGCCGGCGACGATTGATCTTTGCGGTGTCATCTTGCCGGACTCGGGTCACCTGCAAGAAGAAGATGCGGCATTTCATAACCAGCACAACACTACGCGCCACAATCCGGCGCTCCCGCTTTATACCGAGCAGGAAGCCTTGTCATGCCTGGGCAATTTCAAAGCAGTAAATTTCGGCGAGCTCAAACAAGTTTCTCCTGAGTTGTCGTTTCGATTCGTTCATGCGGCGCACATACTGGGGTCGTCCATGGCTGAGGTCACTGTCACGGGGAGCGGAAACAATGGTGCAACACGACTGCTATTCACCGGCGATATTGGCCGAGTACGGGATCAGAATGTTGCTCCGGGGAAAGTAGTTTGCTCGGGACCGCAATCGGGAGAGACCGCGGACGTCGTGGTGATGGAGTCAACATATGGAAACCGGGCCCATCCCAAGGATGATCCGCGGCCGCAACTCGCAGACGTCATTCGCACCACGGTGGCACGCGGGGGAAGCATTGTAGTGCCGGCATTCGCAGTCGAGCGCACCCAGAAGTTTGTTTTCATGGTGAAGGAAATGATGGAGTCGGGTCAGGTGCCGCGCGTACCCATTTATTGCGATAGCCCGATGGCAATTAAGGCCGTAGAAATATTTCTCAAACATACAGAAGAGTACAGCGAGGCCACCAAGCAGTTGATCAGCAGGTATGGATCTCCAGTGAAATGGCAAGACCTCCATTTTGCGCAGACGGTCGAACAATCGAAGAGGATCAATGAGTCAAAATCATCTTGCATCATTATTTCTTCGAGCGGAATGGTGACGGGGGGACGCATTCAGCATCATTTATTGGAGCGCCTGCCCGATCCGAAAAATACCATTATGTTCATTGGATTTCAGGCGCCGGGAACGCGGGGATTCACCATCAAGAGCGGGGCGCCTGAGGTGAAAATGTTAGGACAGACAGTCCCGATTCGCGCGCAGGTAGTGGCATTTGAACAGTTCAGCGACCATGCCGACACGCCAGAACTCCTGGAATGGTTACATACGTTCACAGCCAAGCCGAGCGCAACGTATCTGGTGCACGGCGAACCGGCCGCTTCTTCTCAATTGCGGGACGCAATGACGAAAGATTTGGGATGGAATGTGCAGATTGCGCAGTGGATGCAGAAGGTGGAAGTAAATTCTAAGCTCGTGACTGGGTGAATTGAACCAGAGCATCTAATTTCTTCATAGCCGCTCCTGAGTCAATGGAGCCGGCGGCGGCGCGGACAGCGTCGGTCAAGTGTGCGGATTTTCCTGCGGCAACGATTGCCGCCGCCGCATTCATCAATACAACGTCTCTCTTTGCCGACTTGTCGCCGTTCAGGACACTTCGAACCATGGCGGCATTCTCGGCAGCATCAGCTCCGCCAGAGATCTCTTCCAGCGTGGCACGAGTCATGCCGAATTCCTCCGGGGTAATTTCGTAAGTGTGGACCAGGCCTTCGCGAACTTCAGCTACGCGGGTGGGGCTAGTGATCGTAATTTCGTCGAGACCATCCAGCCCGTGCACTACGAATGCGCGACGAGTTCCCAACATACTGAGTGCCTCAGCGACTTTTTCGACCAGATCGAGGGCATAGACGCCGACCACTTGCGCGGAAGCTCCAGCGGGATTGGTGAGCGGACCTAAAAGGTTGAATACCGTGCGCAGACGAGTTTCGCGGCGGGCATTTTGAACGTACTTGGCCGCGGAATGAATTGCCGGCGCGAACAGGAAAGCTATGCCCAATTTTTCTAAACACTCTCCCAGCAGCGACGGGGATAGCTGAATATTTACGCCAAGCGCCTCCATCACATCCGCAGCACCGCATTTTGCGGTCATGCCTTGCGCATTCAGCTTGGGAGTCGAACTGCGGTTACCGTGCTTGGCCACGCGTATGCCCGCGCCTGCGACGACGAAAGCAGTGACAGTTGAGATGTTAAACGTACCTGCAGCATCGCCTCCGGTACCGCAGGTGTCCACAAGAGACTCGCGCCCGGTGCCGCTGGCGTCGAGCAGGGAATTACCGCGAAGAGAAATCGGAGTCGCGGCAGCGCGAATGGCTTCGGCAAAGCCGACGATCTCTTCGACCGTTTCACCTTTCATATGTAGACCGACTAGAAATGCAGCAATTTGCGCGTCGGTGCATTGGCCGGAAAGCACTTCGCCCATCGCTGCACGAGCCTCGTCGCGCGAGAGCGATTCGCGATGAGTCACAATACGATGAAGAACTTCGACGATCATATTTTCTCGGCGGTGCCCCTAAAGCAGTACCAGAACTGCTTTGGGCGCGCAAGGCTGAACAAGTTCGGGAGATTTCCACAGACTGAACCTGCGCCGCCACTATGCTCGGCTTATCCATATCTTTAGATTTATTTCTTTTCGTGTTGGAGGAAGCTTGCCCGATGCCCGCTCCACTACCGCGCACTCAAATACATTTTGTTTCCTTACCGACTGCTATTTTTTGTGTTCAATGCGAATTAATCAGTACGAACACCACACCAGCCTGTCTTGGCTGCGGCAGTAAGGCAGTCCTTAGCCTGTCACGATTGTTGGGCGGATCTCTGCGCGCGCAGCCGTTAGCGAGATTGATCCAGGATGATGAACTGAACCGCCTGGTACGCGAGTTGCTATCCACAGTGCCGGATGTTGAATTTTCCTCGCCGGACGCAAGCGACATTTCTGCCTGGCAGCATGCTCAAAGTTTTTCTTCTAATGCTTCCGCACATGGCATTTACGGTTCAAAAATTGACCTTGAGCCCGCAATTGGCGTGATCACCGAGCGTGCACAGACGTTAACAGGGGCAACGGGTGCCGCAATTGCGCTGCGCAGTGGAAGTGAAGTTATCTGCCGAGCGCGTGCAGGCCGGACCGCACCAGATGTCGGCATCCGATTGCAGACCGACGCAGGTATTTCGGCTGAGTGTTTGCGAAGCGGGGAGATCGTGCTTTGTAACGACGCGGAAGATGATCCGCAGGTGGATCTGGCAAGTTGCCGGCGACTCGGTGTTCGCTCCATTCTGGCTGCCCCCTTGCGCCAGTTCCACAGAACTCTCGGGATATTCGAAGTCCTCTCGGCGTCCCCCGGCGCTTTCAATCATCAGCATGCAAGCACCATGCAACTGCTTGCAAGCATGATGGTTGCTGCAATTTCAAGGGTCTCGAATCTGGGCGCGGCCCCGAGCGGGGATTGAGTTCCGGCGACATCCGAACAGCCATTAATACGTGGAGGTGAGTAGTTCTCTGAGGTAAGATGAAGGTGAGCTGTTTTAGCTCGTTCCGGAGCCAGCCGGTGGATATTGCCCCGAAACATGCAATTTACGGCCGGGAACGGCGCCGCGCAGTTCGCAACGCCATCCATACTCCTGCTTACGCCAGCCTGAACGGCAGCTCGCAAACCATAGCGCTAGAGCTTTGCGAAATTCTCAATCTCAGTGAAAGCGGCACGTGCATTCAGGCGCCTGAGCCCTTAAAGGTGAACCGGCTGTTGCCGCTCGCACTTGACCTCTCTGAAACCGGCGATCGCATTCACACTACAGGCCACGTGGTGTGGTCAGAAGGCTCTGGAAAGGCAGGCATTCGCTTCCCGCCGTTAGCGGAGGCGTCACTGGTTCAGCTTCGGAAGTGGCTGGCCGCGAACCAGGCAGCGGGAGCAGCGCATTCGAAGCACGAAACCGCGCCTCCTTTGCAGGCGGAAGCCGGTGTATTCGTGCGGCAGATGGTGCGGGCTCGTCCGGGTTCGGCAGCCGGCTATAGTTCGCTGATTGCGGAGTGGGCCGAAATCGAGAGGGATGTTGAGCTGTTCGGGCCTAACCTAAACGAGGCTTTGCAACTGATCGCAGAGCGCGCGCTGGCGTTGACCTGGGCAACCGGCGCGGCAATTGCGCTGCGTGACCACCCCAACTCCCCGGAGCTTATCTGCGAAGCTCGGACAGGCAATGATGCTCCAGAACTGGCCGTTCACCTGGACGCGAATGCCGGCTTCTCTGGAGAGTGCCTTCGAACTGGAAGCACACTCATTTGTGATGACGCGGAAATGGATTCGCGAGTTGACCGTGAGAATTGTCGCGCGCTCGGTGTCCGATCTGTGGTTGCATGCCCGATCAAAGCGCATAAAGGTCAGATCATAGGCATACTGGAAGTGTTTTCACCCGAGGCGGCGGCGTTCTGGGACAACGACGCACGCACGCTGGAGCGGCTGGCGCGCATTATTGCCAACGCGATCACCCGGTCACAGCAGCCTAAAACCAAAGCCGTTCCGGTTAGGGATGCCGAAGAAAAGTCTGAAAGTAAACTACAGCTAAAGGCAGATAAATCTTTGGAGAGCGAAGCGCTGAACTCATGGCCGTCAGCGCGCGCGCGAAAAACGATTGTGTTCGTAAGCGGGATTGTTGCGGTTGTGTTCGGCGTTTGGCTAGTTGCACCTTGGATATCAGACGCGACGACCAAATTTACTTCGCCTCCAACTTCGCAGGCCGCAGAGGTGAAGCCCGCGAACGTTGACTACGCGGGAAAGGGTATGGAGGATTTGAGAAAGATTGCCTTGCAAGGAAATTCAGCCGCGCAGTATTCACTGGGAATGAAGTATGCAAGTGGAGACGGAGGAGTAAAAGATTATCACGAGGCGCTGGCCTGGTTTTTAAAGGCGGCGGATTCGGGAAACATGCGCGCGGCTGCGAAAATTGCCACTTGCTTTTGGGCGGGGAAGGGTGCTCCCCAGGATTACAGCAAAGCCTATTTCTGGGGCTTGCTTGCGCAGGCTGCCGGCGACGAGACCGGCCGGGCAATCGTCATCAATAGCGCACCGCATTTGAGCGACCACCAGCGATCCGCCGAACAGCAGGAAGCCGACTCATGGCTCCGCTCCCATCACGTCGGGTCGTCCTACTCACGCGCGTCGCGGTAGCAACGCTCATCCAATCAAATTAAAATATAGCCAGAGGTCCTCGGTGTCATCCCTGCGCGAAATTCTGAATCAAAACGTCCGCGAAGGCGAACTGTACGAACCCATCGAACGCAATCGGCTGCGTTGCTACGCATGCGGACACTGTTGCCCAATCGCAGAAGGGCAGGCAGGTGTTTGCAAGGTTCGTTACAACCAGGGTGGAAAGCTTTACGTTCCGTGGGGCTACGTGGGCGGAGTGCAGTGCGATCCCATCGAGAAGAAACCATTTTTCCACGCATATCCCGGAGCGCTGGCCTACAGCTTCGGAATGTTGGGATGCGACCTGCACTGCTCCTATTGCCAGAACTGGGTTACGTCACAAGCATTGCGTGATCCGCATGCGATCTCGGCTCCGCTGCAGGCATCACCCGAGTTGCTGGTGCGCGATGCTCTTCGGCAACGAGCCAAGGTCTTGGTCAGCACATACAACGAGCCGCTGATCACGGCTGAATGGGCAGTACAAATATTTAAAGAAGCCAAGGCCGCCGGACTGAAGACGGCATTTGTTTCAAATGGAAACGGAACTCCACAGGTGCTCGAATATATTCGGCCCTGGATCGACTTTTATAAAGTCGATCTGAAGAGTTTCGATGACCGGCATTATCGCGAGCTTGGCGGACGCATTGGCCCGATTCTCGACACGATTCGTTGGCTGCACAATAACGGCGTGTGGCTGGAAATTGTTACGCTGCTGATTCGCGGCTTCAACGACTCTGACGATGAACTGCGAAAGATGACAGAATTTCTGGCGAGCGTCTCCTCAGAAATCCCCTGGCACGTAACTGCCTTCCATAGCGATTACAAAATGGGTGAGACGCCGAATACGCGTCCGGAAGATTTGTTGCGCGCTGTAGAAATTGGCAAAGCGGCGGGCCTGCAGAACGTATACGCGGGAAACCTTCCCGGCAGAGTGAAAGAATTTGAAGACACGTTTTGCCGCCGTTGTAGATCGAGGCTGATACATCGCTACGGGTACTTCATTCAGGAGTATCGGATCACGCCGAACGGTTGCTGCCCAGATTGTGAAGATGCAGTTCCCGGAAGATGGGCGGAAAAATTCGAGGGGCAAATTGCAGATCGCCCGTTCAGTCCGGGGCGAGGAATGGATTTCGTTAATCTGAGCTAACTGGCTTCCGATTGCTCGCTATTTTGGTGTGCTTCAGGTCCGAACGATATTTGGCGACGCCGCGATAGAGGGCCTCAGCAATTTGCTGACGGTATTCGGGGCTTTGCAGTTTGCCCTCGTCAGCGGGGCTGCTGACAAAAGAAATTTCGGCGAGGATGGCCGGCATTTGAGTTCCGGTCAAGACTACGTATTGCGCTTCTTTCACGCCGCGATTTCGGATCTCAGGATTTTGCTCTGCCAGCCCTCCATACAGGGCCTCCTGCACATCTGAGGCGAGGCGATGAGAGTTGGTCACCTTTTCGCGAATATCCACTCCCGTCCAGTTCACGTCTTTGAGTGTGGGGTCGTCTTCCGCAGTGCGGGCTTTGATTGAGGAGTACGTGGTGGTGTAGTAAGTCTCGACTCCGCGCGCAGTCTCCAGATCACTGTAATTTGCGTGCACCGAAAGGAACAGGTTTGCGGTGGCCAGATTCGCAATCTGCGCCCGTTTTTCAAGCGAGAGATACGAGTCATCCTGGCGGGTATAAACGACCTCTGCTCCCAGCCGTTCCTCAACTAGTTTCCCAAGCCGTTCCACGACATCCAGAACGAGATCTTTTTCCAGCAGACCCTTGCGACCGACTGTACCGAGGTCCCATCCACCATGACCTGCGTCCAACACGACGCGAAACTCCGACGAGGCGATTGACGCAACTGGAGAAGGTTTCGTCGGCGGCGAAGTTGCCAACGATGGAGAAGGCTTGCTCAAAGTCGTGGGAAGTGGACTGGTTGGTACCTTATGGACATCAATGGTAAGCCGGTACGGATTGGGGTCGAGTTGGACTGAAACCTCTGAGATGCCCTTGGTCTCAAGCACTACTCGCGTAACCCCGGCGTTGCTCTGCGCCATTCGCACGCGCTTCAAAAACGAATCATCGACGGCAATACTTTGATTGAGCAGGCCGGGCGCCATTTTCGTGTCATACAAGTCGAAATAGACTCGCGGCGGATTATTGAGGGTATGCGCCTCGTACTGCGTTGCGTCCTGCAGATCAACCACAACAGTGCTCGAACCGGGAGAAGACCAGTGGCGGAGCCCTGTGACTTCAGGCATGGCGCCCGGCTTCAGCGAAGGTTGAGACGGCAGCTTCGGATCGCCGGTTTGCGTCACCTTGCCTGTCATTTGGCCAGCTGGGAGCGTACTGGCACTTGTGGTGAGCTCCACGGCACGATGCAGCCATGCCCAACCAAGTCCGACGGCAACAAGCACCAGAGCCGCGACCAGCAAGACGCTCCCAAGAGATCGCTTTTCTTCTGGAAACGTGAGTTGAGGCTTGGGAATTGGTATCGGCTCAGGCTCCGCACGTTCAATCGCAACGGGCCGAATTTCAGGCTGACGCTCCTCAATTTTTTTGGAAATCGCCGGGGTCGCAACCACGGGGTTTGGCGCAGCTGCTGGTTTGGCGATCTGCGGAACCGGAGTATTGCTGACGTCCGCAGTCTTTGCTGGCGCACTAACGGCAATTATTCCCAGATCACGCGGCTGAAGGTTTATGGCAGGTGGTTGGGGCAGAATCTGTTCCGCCAACTGCGCCAGCCGATCTTCTTCTTCCGGGTGGATTGCAGCGAGAATCAGCTCACCGAGCAGGCTTAGACTTTTTACGTCTTTATCATTGAAGCCGTGGGTCTTGGACGAAAAGGCCTCGATAAGGCCGACGATACGTCCCTTCGCAGTAAGGGGCACCGCAACCATGGAACGAGCGCCCAAGGCGCGGCAAGCCTGAGGGTTGACCCGCGAATCGCTATCAGAATCATCGCAGCGGACAGTTTGCCCACTACGCAGGCATGCGCCGGAAAATCCCGAATCTGGATCCAAGCGGATACCCGGATCGGGTGCGATGGCACCTGCCGACGTGCGGCAGACAATAGCATTGTTTTTTGCGAGCGCGATGGCGACGCCGCCGGCTCCAGTAATCGAAATAGCCCGCACGGCGACGAGGTGTAACACTTCATCGAGGCCAAAATATTCATCGGCTGCGGTTTCCGAGGAAAGGCCGGATCCTCTCAGGCGGCGACGATGCGCGGTTTGCTCATGGATACAGGCAAACGCCAGCAGCACCTGGAGGGCATCCTGTCCAGTTCCGGCGGCACTTTCTTTCATGGGCGGCAGGACTGCCGCAGAACCCCATTCAGGCCCAGCATTATTTGGAGTTGCACTCATTGCTAAATTGAACGCACCTCGTGACCGCCACGGTTCCCTGTTTACTTCAGCTGGCGCTGCTGGACGGGCTGGACATTCCTTAACAGTAAGTTACAGCGGTTTGGCTGCAATCGCAATACCTCTCTATGGGACAGGCATCGCCTTTGGTGTTGTAACTTTAGTAAGCCTTCCACAGGTAGCGCTGTTAGAATGTATCTCCGCAGGTCCTAATGGCCGAAGAAAAAAAATCGCGGTGGAAGCTGCCTCTTAGCCTGATGGCGACCGGCGTGGCTGGAGCCGCGGTACTCGTTTTTCGCGGCTGCTGGCACCGTAAGATGAGTTGGCCGGTGCGCTATCAGCAGCACTCTTATCAGGTTTGCCTGGGCTGCGGAATCAAGCGGCTATTCGACGAGAAGTCTTTCTGCGCGTACGGGCCCTTCAGCTACGATCTCAACAAGCTGATTTCCTGGGACCTGGATCAACGCGCCAAAATCGCCGGCGAAGAATCGGTTCAGCAACGTCCAGCCTAATTTTCGGAATTCACCGCGAGAGTGACCCGAAAATTCCTCTGCTTCATTTTCGCGGTGTGGGCTCGGCCATGAATGAGTATTCGTTTAATGGGCCGAAGCGGCGCCGTTCGGCATAAAGCCGCCAGCGACGCCAAACGATCCGCAGGCTGGCCATAACCGGAATGGAAAGATAAACCCCAAGGACTCCGGCTACTTCTCCTCCTGCCAAGACCCCGAAGATTGCTGCAAGGGGATGCAGTTCCGTGCTCTTGCCCAGAATTCTCGGACTGACCACATAATCCTGGATCAGGCGCCATACGATCAGGAAGACAACGACGCCAATCCAATGGGAATAACCAGAGAAGCCTGTGAGCAGCGCTACGCTCACTATCAACGCTGCGGCCATTAGAGGTCCAACCACGGGAATAAACTCAAGGATTCCACCAGCCGTTCCCAGCATCAGCGCATAAGGAACTCCTACAGCAGCAAGAAAAGATGTGTAGGCCATCCATGAGAGAGCTGCGAGCGTGAGCTGAGCACGGATGAAATCTGCAAGCATCTGATTCATGTCACTTATTACACCCTGCAGGAATTCACGTTGGGGTTTGGAGTGAACGATAGACAATGCAGCCTTGCTAAAAATGTGACCATCCTTCAAAAAAAATGCTGCCAAAATTGGGACCAGGATCAGCAGCCATGAGTTCTGCGCAATCGCGGCGACGCGCAGTCCAGCTTTTTGTGCGAGTTGCACCAAATAACCGCGATGTGATGTAAGAAATTGGCTCAACTGCCGACTGGTGGCCGCGCTCAGGTGATGTTCGATCCCGATTTCTTCCGCAATCTGCCCGCTGCTTACTTTCTCCAGCAATGAAGGCAGTGACTCTGTGAGC
>QHZX01000258.1 GCA_003224835.1 Acidobacteriota bacterium
AGCTTCTAAACAAGCCGAATGCGCTTCACCCGTTTGCCGACGCGGACCAGGAATCCCGTATTCGCCGGAACACTGACAACCGGGCCAGTGACAGTTTGCCCATCAATCGTCACCGCGGCCTCCTTTATTTTGCGCTCGGCCTCCGTTCGCGAGGAAGCCAACCCGGCCTCCTTCAAAAGCTTATCGAGGCGAATGGCGCAGTTGCCATTTGAGGCCGCAGGGCTCGCGTCTTTGGTGTCAGCCAGGACGGCAGCAGCCGAGACTGAAGCTTCTTCCGGGCTTTCCGGAGCTTCATGCTTCTGGAACTGTTTCGCCCAATCTTCCGCCGCCTTCGTCGATGCTTCACCCGAGTGGAAATCCTTAACAATGCGTGCGGCGAGGTCTTTCTTCGCTTGCATTGGATGGGCCTCACGCTGCATCCGCTCAATCTCAGACATCTGCACGTCAGTAAGCAGTTCGTAGTAGCGCCACATCATTTCGTCGGAAATGGACATCAGCTTGCCATACATTTCGAGTGGCGGCTCTTTAATCCCGATCGCGTTTCCATAAGATTTCGACATCTTCTGCACGCCATCGAGTCCTTCAAGAATGGGCATAGTCAGTACCACTTGCGATTCCTGACCGTATGCGCGCTGTAACTCCCGACCCACCAGCAGATTGAATTTCTGATCTGTCCCACCCAGCTCAACATCAGCTTTCAGCATGACAGAGTCGTATCCCTGGGCCAGTGGATACAGAAGTTCGTGCAGCGCAATCGGCTTTTCTTCCCGGAAGCGCTTATGAAAATCCTCGCGCTCGAGCATTTGCGAAACCGTGGTCTTCGCAGCCAGCTTGATCCAGTCCGCTGACTTCATCTTTTCAAACCACTCATTATTGAAGCGGACTTCGGTAGCGCGAGAGGAAAGAATCTTGTAAACCTGCTCCATATAGGTCTTGGCGTTGCGCATCAACTCTTCTGCGCTCAACGGAGGTCGCGTGGCGGAGCGCCCGGTCGGATCGCCGATCATGCCGGTAAAGTCGCCAATCAGAAAAATGACGGTGTGACCGAGGTCCTGAAAATGCTTTAGCTTGCGCAGAAGAACCGTGTGGCCGAGATGAAGATCCGGAGCGGTGGGATCGAATCCGGCCTTGACCCGAAGCGGCTTGCCGGCGACGCGAGACTTTTCTAGCTTCTCGCGAAGCTCAGACTCCTTCACAATTTCCGAGGAGCCTTTTTTTATGTAAGTCAGTTGTTCGTCAACAGGCGCGAACGCGGGCATGGAAAAGCATTATATGGAAATCAGAAGTAAGAAGGCAGAAGGCAGAAGTCAGAACTCAGAATGCAGAAGTAAGAAGTCAGAATGCAGAAGTTAAAGACATCAGAGTGCAGAAATTGGAAGTGAGAAAGACGAGTAGACGGTTCCACAGGATTTCTCCCTGGCAGACGTGATTAATGTCACTGATCGGAAGTTCTTTCTTTGAGATTATCAGTGCATGAATGTGGTATGCGCTCCATCCAACAGAACATTCGACCTCAAGGTACGCACTAAGGAATTCGCTCTGCAGGTCATTAAATTATTCCGAACACTGCCGCGAAGTGAAGAAGGCCGCGTCATTGGAAAGCAGATCTTAAGGTCTGGCACTTCGATTGGCGCTAATTACCGTGCGGCGTGCCGCTCCAGAAGCAAAGCAGAGTTTATCTCGAAAATCAGTATTGTCTGGAAGAAGCAGATGAAACGGTCTTCTGGCTCGAACTCCTGTTGCAGTCTGAAATGTCTTCAAAGATCAGAATTGAGGGAATGCTAGCGGAGGCGAATGAGCTGACTTCGATCTTTGTGAGTTCTTTGAGAACATCAAAAGGCTTGAACGGCACGCTTTAACTTCTGCATTCTGCCTTCTTACTTCTGCATTGATTTAACGACCAGTTTTCTTCCGATCAGATCATATGCGCCATGGAGCACTAAATTGATTGCTTCGCTATATGCGATGTGCTCTTGTTCCAAGATCCGTGCGGCCAGGGTTTTCTCATCGTCGTTGTCCAGCACCGAAATCGCTTTTTGCACGATGATCGGCCCGTGGTCGAGTTCTTCGTCCACAAAGTGCACGGTGCATCCCGCAACCTTTACCCCATAGGCGAACGCTTGCTCCTGCGCCTCCAGGCCAGGGAAGGCTGGCAGCAACGACGGGTGGATGTTCAAAATGCGATGCGGAAATTGCTTTACGAACCAGGGCGAGAGCAGCCGCATATATCCGGCGAGACAAACCAGGTCAACTTTGTGGTTCTGCAGCGCTGCGACTACCTCGCGGTCATGCTCCTCACGGGCCTTCCCTTTGGACGGAAGAACCAGAGTTTCGAGTGCCAATTCTCGTGCCTTGGCAACACCGCCTGCGTCGGTGCGATTCGAAATTACAATCGAGATTCTGGCATCGCAAATTTTTCCTGCAGCGACGTTTTTCGCAATCGCTTCAAAGTTCGATCCTCGGCCGGAGAGCAGAATGCCTAAATTCTTCATGCCAGCATCATCAAAGTCTTAACTGCAAGAGGCGCTCAATCGAGAATTCTTTGCGTACTTCAGTATGTGCCAAGCGGCACAAAACCATTTACATTTTAACCATACGGACTTCCGATGACCTGCCTCCGTGGCCTAGTTATTGTTACTTCTCTGTTTTGCAGCGTGGCGGTTTACGCGCAAAACCCTGCGCCAGCACCTCAGTCCGCTCCGACGACTCATTCCAAATCCGCCGACGAACAGGAAGTCGAGAAGCGGGAGCAGTCACAGCGCTTGCTGGGAGTAATTCCGAATTTTGGGACGACAAACCGGCAAGATGCGCCTCCGCTCTCGCCGAAGGCCAAGTTCCGGCTGTTTTACAAATCGGCGTTTGATCCAGTGGAACTATCGGTGGCCGGACTTCAAGCTGGAATTAGCCAGGCAAATGATGAATTTCCGGAATATGGTCAGGGTGCGACAGGATTCGGAAAACGCTTCGGAGCTTCCTTTGCGGATGAGGTTTCCAGCAGCTTCTTCGCTAATTATTTCTATCCGGTATTGCTAAAAGAGGATCCGCGCTATTTTCGGCTCGGAAAAGGTTCCGTGAAGCGCCGCCTCGGTTACGCGCTGCTGCAGGAAGTCGAGTGCCACACCGACAAAGGTGGACGCAGTTTTGCCTGGGGAAATATATTGGGCGCGTTTACCGCAGGTGGGCTGTCAAACGCTTATTATCCCCCGGCCGAACGGGGCTTCGGATTGACTATGAGCCGCAGCGCGATTGCGATCGGATATAGCAGTCTGGGTGGAATAGTGGACGAATTCTATCCGGACATCAGCCACTGGCTTTTTCACCGGCACCAGAAGCAATCCGCAGACTAGGCGGAGTGCAGACCTACCCAGAGCGCCAGAAAAAGCACGAACGACAACAAGAGCGCTGCCCAAGCGTTGGTGCGAACAAATTTGTGTGTCGCCGGCCAGGGGAACATGAGCACATCGAATACATTTACAAGCCGCTCCGGCCAGAGCAGGCCAGCAACTCCGAATGCGAGCGAGAGTTGTACAAATAGCAAGAGAAGAAGGTGGTTCATTCCCTGTACTCCAACGCGAAACCCAAGACTTTTGTGATTTGGGGTGGTGCTGGGTTGAGTGTAGCTCAGGAGCGCTGCGGGCAGTCAACAGGAGATTTCAGTAACGCATTACCGAAAGGGCATGCCGGCCAGAGAGCCGATTCGGGGGCCGCAATCATCTGAGATTCATACCCGCATGTCATCTCTGGTTTTGGTGCCTGTTCCGGCCAGCCAGCGAAAAAACATATTGACGAGGCTCAGAACGATAGCTCCCCATAAAGCAGAGGCGAAGCTGTCAACCCTGAATGCAGGCGACAGTATCGCAGACGCTAGTTCCAGCATCAGCCCATTAATTACGAACCAAAACACACCGAGAGTGAGTATGGTGAGCGGCAGAGTGATGATCTTAAGCAGCAGGCCCAGCGTGGCATTCACGAGGCCAATAATAAGTGCGGCAACTAACGCGGCGCCCACACCCGAAAGATGAAATCCGGGGACCAAGTGCGCTACGACCTCAACTGCCAACGCACTCAGCAGCCAATTGAGAAGGATCCGCAAGCCACGCCTCCAGCGTTCAAACTATAAGCGCATCCGCGAACGTGGGCAACATTCTGAATAGTATGGACTCATTCCGGTTACTTGTGGAGCGGATCGGACCGTTATCGAACCTGCATCAAACCGATTAAGTATCTTCAACTTATTTGGGGAGTCGGCGACTAGGCGATTCTGCCGGCGCGTCGATCTCGCATCGGGGAAAGGAGTAAACTTTCGAGTTATGCCGACAAGGCGGACAACGGTTCTGCGTGCCTGCATTTTATTTTTTGGCATTACATTCGCGGTGGCGCCTCTTCCTGCGCAGATGGTCGGCTCGCGCGATCTTACTTCTGGCTGGCGGCTCCCATCGGAACACATTTCAGTTCCGGAGAACTGTGAGAAACCGCGATCTTCCGTGCTGGACGGGCAAGAGGGGCACCCTGAAGGCGCCAGCCCGAAAGACCTCGAGTTGACAATCGTGCAAACGTGGCCCGCTAAGCTTGAAATCGGCAATGATTTTAATGCGACGGTCCGACTGAAAAATATTGGAACGGCAGCCGTACTGGTCCCTTCGGCGCCGGATGGAGAAGGGCTGCTCCGGCCATCGGCCGATGGGACGGAGGAGAAATACGAGGTCGGCGACGTATCATTTCGCCTTACGACTGGGAAACAACACGGCATTCCGGTTTACTTGAATTCAGCCGGCGCGCTGTTCGCAGATCCAGATAACAACAGCGGATATCTTTCACTGAAACCCGGAAATTGGCTGGAAATAAAAATTCACGCTAGAGTCGAATGTGGCATGGAGAACTGCATGGGCGAAATTC
>QHZX01000015.1 GCA_003224835.1 Acidobacteriota bacterium
ACGGGAGCGGAGGGAATTCCTGGGTTGGTAAGAGCTGAAGCGTTGGTGTAAGTATTGACTGGAAGCGCCCCTGCAGTGATGGTGTTAACTAGCTGGGTGAGACCCTGGACCGTGTTCATGCCGCCCGCATTTAGCGCCGTGCTTACGTTCGAAACATTGGTCGGAGCACCGGTATAATTACCCGATCGATTGGGACCCCCGCCGCTGAAAGTGTTTGTGATGGTCGTGCTTGCCGCTGCGCCGTAAGCCCCAACCGCAGGTTCGTTCCCCGGAGGTGGGCAAACGGTGCCATTCTGTGGACGCAATGTGTTAGTGACGCTGCTTGTATCCATGCCAGTCGCACTGAATGCGTTCGAACTCCCCGGGCCGAAAACTGGCGAGGTGCCATCCATAACCATCGCGCCTGGAATGTTGGGAAGGACATCTGTGGCAACGTCCATCTGGACCATTCGACGCGAACCGCTGGGCGTCACCGCCAGTGATGTTAATACATATACCGGCGTATAGTTCTGCGCTGGGACGAGTGCAGCGCCCGCGGCGGCGCAGCTGACGTATGTGCTCGCGATGGCAAGTTGAGTACTGCCATTCCAGCAGACAAGCTGGTTATAATCACTCGTATTGCCATCCACAGTGCTGGCGGCTGCGGTTCCCGACGATGTTTGGTTCGTCTTTACATTCAGCCGGACCCATTTCCATGCCGACACTGGGTTGGAAGCGTACGTTGAGGTTGCGCTTGCTGTGTTGTACCAGGTGCTGGAAGGCAATGGCCTTGTCGGGTTGGCGCCGCACCCTGAGCCTGGATTATTTATAGCTACCATTTCGACACAGATCTCAGTGTCCGGGTAGGTTGTGCTTGTATCGATGTTCCAGGGCGCAACCGTCTCGCCGTTCAATGGGTTGGTTATGTAGAGAACTCCACCTGATTGGCCCGGCTTAGGAGGAGCCAGATTTGGGTTAGAAAATCCGGGAACTAAGTTCAGCGCAGTAGTTACTCCGGCAACAGTGACGGTGGTTAGACTGCCGGCCGCCTGGCTGCGCAAGCGGTCACGCACTTCTTCAAGTCCGCCTTTAGCGCCAAAAAAAGCTATCTGCTCATCTCGAAAATTCGCACTGATGTTTGCATCGGTATTGGTCAGCATGAGCAGGCCGGCGGCAATCGCCGTAATCAGCAGCAAGGTAAAGATCGCGATAAACAGCGCAATGCCGCGCTCAGAACGCCGACCGTGATTGTTATTGAGTTTAGTCATATGTTTTGTTGAGACTTTTATTGACAGCTGATTCCGACGAAGCCCGTGGTGGCCATTGAACAGTTGTTAAGCGAAATCTCTCCTTCAAAGTTGGTTTGGATGGGCTGTTTCGTTTTTGGATCGATGATCGCATTGTTTTGAATAGTCAAGTTGATATGAATGGACTTGACCGTAGCCAGAATTGGGCCATTGGCGTTGATATCTTCGGGAACAGCGACCGTGGCACCGTTAGTATTGTAGTAAGTAAAAATAGGATTCGTGATCACGTCATTAACCTCGGTTCCCCAAACTGGACCCGGTGTACCTTGGCCCGTCAATGGATCGCCCGCGACTTTAGGCACAGAACTTCGCTGCAGACAAACCGAACAGGTTCCAGATCCATTGACCTTGTACTGGACGCTCTGCACCACGCCGGTTCCGCCCACATCGCCCTCGAACCATATGGCATTCCCGTCTATTTTTACCAACCCAACGGCTACCCGGGTATCCTGTTGAGCGGTTGTGAGGGTCGGCGACAAGAAATTCACCATGTGCCCATTGGGGTAGCCAATCTGGTTAATATCCCGAAAAAACTGGTCCACAAAATCCCGGGCTTCGTCGAAATTATCGACCTTAACTTGCTCGGTGCTGAGGCGCTGCTGCGCAGTATTCAGCTGCAAGAAAATTCCGCCCGTCACCGTGGCCAGGACCGCGATCACAATCAGCAATTCAATGAGGGTGAACCCGCATTCCCGGTTTTTGCCTTTGATGAAACGCTTTGTCATAACTAGGTTCCCTGTCCAATTACGGTCTTGATCGTGACCACCGGGCCAAAAACGGCGCCGGACAGTCCTCCAGTCGAAACGGTGTTCAATCGTGCCGACACTGTTAACAAGTGGGTATAGGTGGTCAGATTATCGATCCTCCAGCGCACGTCGTAGGTCATTTGCCGGTTAGCCGTGCCGCAATCTGTCCACGCCATGTAGTAGTTGGTTACGGTGGCCTGCGTATAATCCACATCTCCCGACGAATTTAGGATTGCACCACCAATGGCTGTGCTCACGTTATGGGTCGCGCCCGTGCAATCCGCAATGGTGAGCGTTGTGCTGGTCCACGCCGGAATGCTCATGATTTTTTCGGTAGCCATCTGCGCCAGCGCAACTGAATTGCTCTGCTGTTTGCTGCGAAAGTTCCCGTTAATCGCCATTATCACTAGCGACATCGAAGCCAGAATTCCTATCGCGAGAACGACCATGGCTATCATCAGCTCGATGATGGTGAGCCCATCCTGCTTACGGGCTGCGCGGTTATCCTGGTTGCGAACCATTAGTTCCATGACGCTCCATTCCAAGTCAGGACCTTGCTTCTTCCGGTCCTGGTCACAACAACTGCGGCCCAACCCGTACTGCCGTTCGGTCTTGCATCAGTGAAGTAATAAACAAAATATCCGGCCGCAGGGGTGCTGCAAGTGGAGCTGACATATGCACAGGGCAATCCCCGCGCAGAGTAGGCCAGGCGTGTCGTGTTGTCGTAGTTAGTGCTTCCAGTGTCGCCGACGAGAACGTAAGCGCTTGGCTGCCCCCCACCACCTGTGGGAGCGCCGGAAGCTGGCGTAACTGAAGATTTAAAGGCGATAAGAGGTTCGCCCGCTGTGCACGTATTACTCAGGTTAAGATCGATACATGCGACTCCGGCGCCGTTCATCGTGGCATACGCAATGCCGTAAGTGGCATTATTTTTTGCCGCTAGAATCCTGGCCCGTTGCATCAGTCCAGATACGTTGGTGGCTGCCGATTTGAGCCGTATATTGGCGGCAATGTTCGTGAAATTGGGGATGGCTAAGGCTGCCAACAACAGTATTATGGCAAGGACCACAATCAATTCCGTCAGACTGAATCCGTCAGAAGCGGCATTACCCCTTGAACGCTTTGTGTACTCTTCTCTCATCCTTACGCAATGATAGGCATAACCAGACGGCTCACCCACATACCTAAAGTACTTTCACCTTAGTAACCAAAGATACGTGTTCCCCTAAGCTCAGTAACTAAAGCCCACAAATAAGGCTGTAAGTAGTTGTAGCTGCTGCCAATGCTGGCTTTAGAGCTAGACCAGGCGGGTCGGAAAGAATTACATGTTACGGAGATTTGATCGGCAAGAACGGCAGCAATTCCACTCAATCGCATGCCACCATTAAATATTGTTTTCTAACCTGAACTTCAGGGATGTGTGTAAACCGGACTGTTCGGGGCGGGAGGCTCGTAGTCCATTCCATATTTATTCCTGTGCGCCGTCGAAATTGCTCCGCCAGTGATCTGCACAATGCCCAAAGTGGAAGTATTTGCGGAAACTGTGACTTCACGTGTCAAACTGTTCAGGTTTTCCGGCACCGCCGTTTCAGACCACACCCTCATGGTGTAATGCCCGGCGGGGACCTGCGGGATGACAATCTCGCCTTTGCGGTTAGAGACGCCGTAGTAGGGCGTTTCTAGTGCGACCACAATCGCACTCATTTCAGCGTGAATATTACAAAAAATGAATGAGATCCCAGGACGGTCGAAGCTCACTTTACGAGCGGTTCCAGCCTCATAGAGGCCGAGGTCGAACCGTTTCCCTTCAAAAAGCGAAAATACGTTGTGGAAGAAAGGGTCGCGATTTGGAAACTCGACCATCGCTCCCACCGGAACCACCAGCAGATGCGGCTCGAAGCTTTTATTGTGCTGCGAGAGGCGCGGCGGTTGTTTGGGAACAAATTTCGTCGTTGCTTCTGCGCCGATTGGAGTCAGCCAGACCACAACATTCTCAGCATGCGGTGATTCCAAACTGTGATCATTCTCGCGGACCCTGACTCGCGCTGAGACCGTGACCTCCTGCGCCCCAGCCTGCCCGCATAGTAGGCCAGCTACGCAAATCAATGTGGCGCACATCCGGTGCCCCATTAGAACAGTACTCCCATCATGAGATTCACATGATCGGCGCTGTAATAATTACCGGTTTGCAAAGTCCGCAGGTGTCGGTATTCGGCCGAGAGTAGCAAGTCAGAACGAGGTCGATAAATGAAATTCATCATCTCACTTCGATTCCCTCTCAGTATGCTTGAATAAACCCCTACCGGCGACGGAATAGCACGGAAGTCAGAAGCAAAAGGACTGTCAATTCCAAATGCACCGTTAAACTCCAGACGCGAGCTGGCTGAAAATTTCAGCTGCGACCAGCCGCCCGCCGAATTTAACGGCAGGAAATCGGGAGCAAAAATAGTAGGGTTACTGCTAATAAGAACCGATTGTCCAATTCCACCGCCAAGCCCACCAACAGCCTTCCCTCTGTAAAGCTCGCCGGAAAATTCAAATCGCGAAGAAATCGGGACCCGCCAGTCTCCAAGAGCCGCCCAGCCATCCGCGATCCACCCTTCACCCCAGTTTTGTCGGGAGTAATATCCGCTTGTCCCAAAGGTAAACGGTTTTCCATTCATTGTCCAAAATTCCGACCTGAAATGAAACACTCTGATCGTCGTTAAGGTTGAACTTATGTTCAAGCCTCACCTGCGGAATCCAGGCCCACAGGTTTCCGGAATATCCCAGGCTCGGCACCAGCAGAGATGCAAACGACGTTGGCGAGTTCGGCGAAATGAATAGGCTGTCTTGCCCCACGACCAAAGAAGTGTTCTCCCAATCCAGGCGGCCATTCGCCGTGCGCAATCGCACGATGCCGGTATTGATTCCGTCCAAGGCGCCAGTCGGAAAGCCTCCTCCAAAGTCGAATTGCACTTCGCCACGGGCTTTCGCGCCCCCGAGCTCCGGCCCGAAGACCTCCAGTCCAACCTCCGACTGCCGCAACGTGCCGCCGAACGCCGGAGTTACTCCGTAAGGTCCACTCCTGGTGGAATAAGTCGGAACGTCGAGATTATCGACCTCACCACGATCATGAAACAAATTCAGCAGCACCAGTCCCGAGAGTCGCACGCGATATTTGGATGCACTCTCAACTTTCGTTTGATAGAGAGTCCGCAGCTCACTCTGCAGAACTTGGGTTGTCTCTTCCAGCGAGGTAACCCGCTCTTCAGTTGGAGGGTTTGCCGTTGTAGTCGCCGCCGCGGAAGCATCCTCCCGTGGCTTACTCTGCTCCAAATTTGATTTGCCGCGGATACTCTCCAGCTTTTTGCGCAACTCCTGGTTCTCAGCGCGATACTCGGCCGCTTCCGATTTGATCTCGGTGACAGCGCTGCGCAATTCTTGAATTTGCTCCCGTAATTGGCGAATGGAGTCCGCCAAGTCCGGGTCGGCGGCGGCGCTTGTTGCCTGCTGGGCTGACGCCAGGAACACGCCGGCCCCAAATGTAACGGCGACAACAAGTGATTTCACAGAACGACTGAAAGACACGTATCGTGGTTTCAAGCTCCCCTCCCGAAAAACCGTCCACCCCATCAAGGACGTAGCTTAACTTCGTTTCGAAGAGTCTACGCCGGCCTGAGCTGTCGGAACTGAATCTTCACCGGTTCCCTGCTCACTGACCGCCACGACGGGTGCCGGGCGCGGGAGTGTGATGCGGAAGACTGTGCCTTGTTGCGACGTGCGCTCCACCACGATTTCGCCGTCATGGTCTTGAACAATTTTCTGTACCACCGTCAATCCAAGCCCGGTGCCGTTTTCCTTACCTTGGCTGATAAACGGTTCAAACAAAGTGGTGCGAATCGCGCCCGGAATACCGCGTCCATTGTCGGTGATCCTGATCTCAATCGCGGCCTGCAATTCTGTGATCACCACCTCCACGTGGCCCGTGTTCGGATCGACTGACTCGCAAGCATTCAGCAAGAGATTGAAAAATGCCCTCTCCAATTTGCGGTGATCAAACCAGCCCTCGACATTGCCGCGCTCGCGCACAGCAATGGGGAGATCGCGAAATTGCGGACTGGACTGCACGGTTTCGGTAGCAGCATCAACCGTGTCCCGCACACTACCGTAAGTTGGCCGCAGCGACGCGCTCGTCCGTGAGAACTCCAGCAGTGAGTCGATCAGTTCCGTCATGCGGCCCACCGCAGTGCGGACTTCCTGATAAAGATCTTCCCTCTGGCCTGGCGAAAGATGCTGCTCGCACAAAAATTCTGCATTGGCTACGATAGCAGCGAGCGAGTGCCGCAGATCATGAGAAATGGAACTTGCCATCCGACCAATGGTAGCCAGCCGCTCCGATTCCAGTAGATTTTGCTGCGTCCTGGCCAGGCTCTCGCGCATGCGATCGAACGCGCGGCTCAGTTCCGCAACTTCGTCTCTGCCCCCGGCGTCCAGCGCGTAAGCGAAATCTCCTCGCTCCAGGGCTGCAACTCCGGCCAGCAGGCTGAAAAGCGGCTGGGTGAAAGTGTGCGAAATAAAAAACACCAGCGCACTTCCTATCAAAACCGCAAGCAGGCCCAGCGCCAGGAGCAGGCGGTTAATTTTCTGCAAGAAAGCTGTTGCCTCGTCGTAGGACTTTAAGACCGTCAACCGCACACTCGGACTTCCCGGAGATGACAAATCCAAAGTGGTCGCAAGAAAACGTTCTCGTCCCAATTCCACGGACATGGGTTGCGATTTTTGGGAACTCGTTAACTTCTCTGCCCTCAGGTCAGACTGGTTTGCTGGAACCAATGTGCTGGTAACGATGGCATCACCGTAGTAGAACGCGACTCGGCCGCCGGCAACACGCCCGATCTGCGCAGCCACCCGCTGGTCAATTTCTTGCCCGATCACCAGAAAACCCAGCAGGCGTCCAGCTGCTGCCGGCCCGAAGTAAATCGGCTTCAGAAATATCTCGTATAGGTGGTTGGCTCCGAACCACCAGCGCTCCTGCCGTTCCAAGGAACGAGTTAGGGAACTCTGCGCCATTTCCTGGTCAAAGCCGGGATGATTTGTGTGCAGTGCGACCACTTTGCCGGTTCGGCTTGCCAGCACAAAAAGGTCGCTGCCTGTCAGTTGCCACAACGGTGTCGAGCCGTCCTGAATCGTGGCCTCATGATTGGTTGTCATCAGTGCGCGCAGGTTCGGCAAGTCCGCTAAAAGATCCGCCGAGTGGCTTAGCGTGATCTCTTGTGCTTGCTGAAAGCTTTGGAAGGTGCTGACGGAATTGCGAAGATCGGAAAAAATCTGCTTCCGGACCTGCGATTGAACGCTCTGCCGGACCAGCAACAGACTCAATGAGGTCAATCCGGCTGAGATTAGAACCATCGACAGCAAAAACTTAGTTCTGAGCCGGACTGTTACCATACGATCCTTTTTTCCGGGTTGGTGATTTCAGGCGACGAACTTATAGCCTACACCGTGGATGGTTCGAAAATGCACCGGATTTGCGGGGTCCTTTTCCAGTTTCTGGCGCAATTTAAGGATGTGATTATCCACGGTGCGGGTAGAAGGGTAATTGTGATAACCCCACACCTCGTTGAGAAGTTCATCTCGCGTGATTACGCGCTCAGGATTCTGCACCATGAATTTCAAGGTCTTGAATTCCTGGGCTGTTAAGGCGAGCGCCTTGCCCTCGCGAATGACTTCCATTTTCGTGAAGTCAACAAAGATGTCGGCGAATGAGAACTTCTGGGTTGCAGCAGGACGAACCGTCCGGCGCAATGCGGCGCGTACTCTTGCCAGTAGCTCACGCGGGCTGAACGGCTTTGTGACGTAATCATCCGCTCCCAGTTCCAGCAGAAGCACTTTATCGGAAACGTCGCTGGTGGCGCTCAAAACGATAATCGGCACCGCGGGAGAACTCTGCTTGAACTCGCGGCATACTTCCCGCCCAGACAAGCCGGGTAGTCGCAGGTCAAGCACAACCGCCGACGGCGTCCCCGTCCTGAAGCTTTCAACGGCAGCGTTGCCATCGGAAGCAATCTGCACCGCATACCCTTCTGCCTCAAACAACCGCCGCAAGGCTTTTTGCACCGCATGATCGTCTTCCACGACCAGAATGCGCTCCGACGGGGCCGCATTTACACGTTGCTGAAATTTTTGCGGATTGCTCTGGAAGGATGGTGGTATCGGGTTTTCTGCTGTGCGCAGCATCGCCGCCCCTTTTGTTCTCTATCAATTCCAGAGAACTACAATTAAGGGTACTACTGATTGTGCAGTTCTCGAAGCCAGCCGCCGAACCCTTGACAATCTTTTTACACACCGGGCCCACTCCGCAGAGCTTTTCATAGTTTTAGCAAGAGCCGGAGCAAGTTCGACCCATGGTCAGACCGATTTACCGAAAGATTCTCGTAGGCGGGCAGGATCCAGTCCGCGCCTGCTTCTTCGAGCTCGGAATCTGGGGATGTGGTTCGGGTAGCAATCACCAGAGCCCCGGCAGCCTTTCCGGAGCGAATTCCAGCAGGGGCATCTTCAAATACCACACATTTCGAAGCCGGCACCCCTAACAGGGCCGCTCCTTTTATATAGGGCTCAGGGTCAGGCTTTCCGTTACGGATATCATCGCAGGTAACCATATTCCGAGGCTTTGGCAAGCCTGCCACCTTCAGCCGGACCTCGGCAAGTGGCCGGGCGCATGACGTTACCAGCGCCCATTGACTCTCAGGAAGCGAACTGAGCAGTTCGCGCGCGCCCGGTAGCGGAACAACACCTTCGGTATCCTCGACCTCGCCGCGCAGGATGATTTCATTTTCTTTTTCGAAGTCGGCGCCGGGAAGAATCTCGCGGACTGTCTCTACACTGGGCCGGCCATGGGCCCGCCTTACGGTATCATCGGGATCAAAGCCGTGGGCAAGTGCCCACTTCGTCCACACCCGCGCGACAGCGGGGGTTGAATCGACCAGCACACCATCAAGATCAAAAAGCAATCCACTGCACGTCACCTCAACCATAATTAACCATAGCAGGTCAGCCGGATTACGCGTCGCGAGCGATTTGCACAAACAAGGACTTTAGCGCCGGATATAGCCTCCGGAAATTTTCATAACGCTTCATCGACCGATTTCCAGAACTTGGCTCCCACTCCTGCCAGCAGCGCTGCTCCATACGCGGCGCCTTCTTCCGCGACCAATATTTCGACTTCATGGTCGTACACGTCCGACTGAATCTGTCTCCACAACGGCGACCGTGCTCCCCCGCCGCCCAGTCGAATCTTGCGAACTGGCACCTGCATTTCGTGGAACAGCGAAAACGTATCTTTCAAACTAAAAGCAACGCCCTCGAGAATGGCCCGCGTCAGATGCGCCCGACTGTGACTCGCAGCCAATCCGCTAAAAGTTCCACGCGCATCCGGATCGAGGTGCGGGGTGCGCTCGCCCATCAGATACGGTGCCCACAGCACACCCTCGGAACCTGGAGGAACCGTGGCGGCTTCACGAGTGAGTTCGTCGTAAGAGAAATCGCAGGCCGAATTGCGCAACAAATCCCGGAACCATCGCAACGATAATCCCGCCGCCTGCGTTACGCCCATTACATGCCACCGACCCGGGACCGCGTGGCAGAAAGTGTGCACCCGTCCTTTCGGATCCATGGCGGGGGAATCGGTCGCAGCCACAACCGGGGTGCCCGGTTGCAGTCCGGTATGCGCTGCTCCGGCTTCAGAGATTCGTCCGCAGACCTCAGGTGATTCGTACAATTTCGGCAAGCAGCTCATCGGAAGTCCGACAGCGGACATCATGTCTTCTGACCAGCGGCGATGCGCTACATCCAGCATCAACGTGCCAGAAGCCTCTGCGACATCCATCGCGTGTTCGCTCGTGAGCCGAAATCGTACATAGTCTTTCGGCAGAAGCACACGCCGGAAACGCTTCCAGATTTCCGGTTCGTTGTCGCGCACCCAAAGCAGTTTGGTCAGTGTGAAATTGGTCAGCGCCGGATTGCAAGTCAGCTCAATTATTTTTCGTTCGCCAACTTTCGCGTTGAGCCAATCGCATTGCGCCTGCGTGCGCTGGTCGCACCAAATCAGGGCCGGACGCAAGACCTCATTGTTCGTATCCAACAAAACTGCGCCATGCATCTGCCCGGCCAGGCCCACTGCGGAAATATCCGAGGAATTTATTCCCGCTGCGGTGATCGCCTCGCGTATTGCCGACCCTGTGGCTCGGCACCAGTCCTGCGGGTCCTGCTCTGCCCATCCAATTTTCGGCGATGCGAAGGGCACATGTTCGCAGGTCGCGGAGCTCACAATTCCGCCATCCGGTCCGGCCAGTACCGCGCGTGTTCCGCCGGTGCCAACATCAATTCCGAGCACGTATTTCATGAATTTGCCGCCTATGCCGACTGCGCAGAGCGAGACAGTGTAGCAGACGAACAGGCCGCGCAACCCGAATTCCAGAGCGGCCGAGCAACCCGCGCGTGAGCCGCATCGTCTCATTCCCCGTCCAAATTACGCAGTGGAGGAAATATATGCGCAACAGTTTCGCGGCGATACTCAGCACACTTACGCTTTTGATCGGATTAGGTTTGGGTTCCGCATTACACGCTCAGAATGCTCAAATGGCCCGCCATGAGCCCCATATGAGCGCGGCACTTGGACATCTACAACCGGCTAAAGAAGAACTCCAACGGGCGGCCCCTAACAAGGGCGGGCACCGGGAGCGGGCCATGGAACTGGTGAATCAGGCCATTCAGCAGGTGCAGGAAGGCGAACGGTATTTCCAGGAGCACGGCGGAAAATAATTCGGATTACCTGAAAAATAATTCAGGATCTGCGCCGGCTGATTAGCGGAATCGCGCGGATGCCGCCGACCAGCCGGCGTTTCATTTCACCGGCGAATTGAAAATCCAAAAAGCCCTCAGCCGCGTTCGCCATTTGCGCGCCATAGCCATACCACCATGGCTTCTTAATTCGCAACAGGTCCACGTCTAGATACTTCGCGCGTACCATTTCCTCAAGCCCGAGTTTTCCATGTGTGCGCCCAATTCCGCTGGCTTTGATTCCGCCGTGCGGCGCCTCGCTGATTCCATAGCAGGAAATCGCGTCGTTCACCATCACCGTTCCTGCTTTGATTTGGCGAGCAATTTTTTCACCGCGTGATCGATCTCTTGTCCACACGCTGGCGGCGAGACCGTATACGGAATCGTTCGCCAGTCGGATCGCCTCGTCATCAGAATCAAAGGGCATGATCGGCAACACCGGGCCAAACGTCTCTTCACGCATTACAAGCATTTGATGAGTGACATCGGCGAGCACCGTTGGCGAATAGAAATTGGGCCCGAGTGAAGGCAGTCGCTTGCCACCGGTCAAAACGCGGGCTCCGTGCGCGCGGGCATCCTCGACGTGCTGCTCCACCGTCCTAAGTTGGCGCTCGTGAA
>QHZX01000016.1 GCA_003224835.1 Acidobacteriota bacterium
CCGTGCGCTGCATCGAGATTGCCTGCCTCAATCCCGCTGTGGCTGGCGAGTTCCGCGTCTTCAACCAGTTCACCGAACAGTTTTCCATCTTGCAGCTGGCGAGGCTGGTCGAAGCAGCCGGCAAAAAGCTGGGCCTAAATGTCGCAATCGAGCATTTGCCCGATCCCCGCGTCGAAGCCGAGGAGCACTATTACAACGCCAAGCACACCAAACTCATTGACTTAGGACTGGAGCCGCACCGGCTCTCGGACTCGCTGCTCGATTCGTTGATGAATATTGCAGTGCAACATCGTGAGCGGATCGATACCTCAATACTGTTTCCTCGCATCAACTGGCGCGAGAGCCGCAACGAACGCCGCCCTCGCTCCATAGTCATGCAGGCAACCGCAGACTGAACCTCAATCTGGAGGCATTCAATTCAGATCAGGGGAAGTTTACTCACCAGAAACTGGATGCTGAACCTGTTGGGCCAGGTGCTGCCCGCAGCGGCCGCTCTCGTGACAATTCCATTCCTGGTTCGGGGATTAGGCACGGAACGGTTTGGAATTTTGTCGATTGCCTGGGTTGTCCTCGGTTCGTCAGGAATATTCGATTTGGGGTTGGGGCGGGCCACCACGAAGTTCGTTGCCGGAAGTCTGGGCCGAGGCGAGCACGGCAGCATCCCGGAGTTGATACAGGCGTCGCTGGCGGCGCAAGTGGGCTTTGGCGTGATTGCGGCGCTCATGGCGGCTGCAGTGGTCCCGTTTCTGGTACACCGGCTGCTTAAAATTTCACCCGCGCTTTTGTCAGAAGCGAAGGTGAGTTTTTTCATTCTGGCGGCTGCAGTACCAGTCATGCTTGCCGCCGGCACTCTGCGCGGTGCGCTTGAAAGCACGCAACGATTCGATATCGTGAATGCGATCAAAGTCCCGGTCAATGTCGCGACCTTTCTTCTGCCGGCATTGGCTCTGGCATTCAGGTTTCGTTTACCTGTCATCGTAGGCTTGCTCGCTTTGGTATGGGTCGGCGCGGCTGGCGGATACGCAACACTTTGCCGAAAATTTTTTCCCGATCTCTGGAAGGAAGTCAGCGTGCGATGGGCAGTCTTGCGCCCGCTCCTTGTTTATGGAGGTTGGATCCAGATTTCAAACATGCTCGGCCCACTGATGACATATCTCGACCGCTTTATTATCGGCGCGCTGGTTTCGGTAGCTGCGGTGGGGTACTACACTCCCCCTTTTGACGCCATCACTCGGCTATCGATATTGCCGGGTAGTCTCACCGCGACCCTTTTCCCGGCGTTCAGTTCGTCGGATGCAGCCGGATCGAGGCAACGCCTCGAAGATCTCTGCGTACGCTCGATCAAATCGATTCTGTTGTTATTAGGCCCGGCTTTGTTGGTCGTGATTATCTTTGCCCATCAGATTCTGCAGCTTTGGTTGGGCGCTGACTTTGCCGCCAAGAGCGCGCTCGCGCTGCAATTTCTTGCCGCCGGGGTTTTGCTGAATTCGATCGGCGTGTTGCCCTTCAGCCTGCTGCAAGGCTTGGGACGCCCAGACTTGACCGCCAAGTTCCATTTGATTGAGTTCCCGCTTTACGTCGTGCTTCTGTGGGCCCTGATCGGGCGACTGGGAATTGCCGGCGCAGCTTTGGCGTGGACCCTTCGGGTGGCTTTCGATGTCGTCCTACTGTTTGCGGCCGTGATCTGGCTCAGATTCATTTCCGTCGGCCAGCTTGCCGGTGATGGAATTCGCCGCACTGCTGCTGCGCTCGTTATCTTCGGTGCATTATCGGCCGTGGCGCCGCTGATGGGTATGCCTGTGCTGGTGCAAGTTCTCACGCTTGGCATCTTGCTTCCCGCTTTCGCGTTGACTGCGTGGATCTATGTGCTCGATATCCGAGACCGCGACCTGGTGACCTCAATCGCGGGACACGCCTTTACGGCTGTAGGGAAAGCCAACTGAACGCCGAAGGCGCGGGAGAGGCGACGAGCTTGCGGGTGAGCAAATCATGGTTGATTCCGCTTGGGCTGGTTGACGATGTTATAGCTGCGCCGATTGTACTCGGGGGATTAGCCGCAAGCTGCTTTCCAGCCAAAGATGAAACGGGCTCGCGGGCGGGGACAAAGGTTTCTCAAATTGCCCTGATTGGGCTGCTCTTGTTCGTGGTCTCCCCAGTATCGCTTCACTTAAACCGCATTGTGTGCTGGGAGGCGGTATTCATGCTGATTGCGATATCTCGCCCGCTCCTTGGCGAGCGACAAACTCCAATAGACCGGCCGGGAAAGATTTTTTGCTGCTACATGGTCGCCAGTGCTTTGCTTTCACTTTTTGCGGGGCACTCGTGGAAAGGAGTTCTCGCGGAACTCACGCCTGCGCTCGAAATGTTTCTATGTTTTCGGCTGGGCGCGTGCCTCGAACTGAATGACGGGACCAAACAACGATGGATGCGCTGGATACTGATCATGGTTTCCCTGCGTTCGGCCTGGCAAATTGTTGCGGTGATTCTCGGGATCAACATTATTCCACCGATTTATGACGCCGAGCACGAGCTGAAAGCGGTGGTGAGTATCGGTGGCTTTGACTTTGAGCGGCTTATAGATCCCATCGCTGGGTTATTTGTTCCCATTTCGGCGACCTTCCTGCTTTTCGACATGCAGGACCGATGGGCCAAAGTTGCACTTGCTGCGTGCCTTGCGGTTTGTATCCTGGGCTTCACCCGCTCGGAGTGGATCGGCTCGGCTCTTTGCGTGATCTTGCTGGCCTGGCACTCGGGTCGTTCTCGAAAGCTGATCAAATGGGCATCGCTTTCCGCAGCTTCGCTGACGCTTCTGATCTCACTCACCCCCGACTTGTGCAACTGCGGTTCCTCGAACTTGGGACTGCGCTGAAGGCCTTCGAGTCGGCGCCGGGGTTTGGAATCGGTCTTGGAAGCGGACTGGACACTCCGGTTCTGACCGATGAAGGGTGGGTGTTTGTCATCATTCACAATAGCTTCGCCAACATGTTGGCCAGCATTGGCCTGGTCGGAGTGGGGTTGATGCTATACGTGGTGTGGAAAGCATGGCGGGTGTTCGCGCGCAGCTATCGTAATAAGAACGCCTTCGTGCTTGCAGGTTTCCTCGCTCTGATCTGGTACGGGACGTTCATGGCATTCCAGCCGATTTACAGCGTCTATCATTTGCCGGTCATTGTTGGATTTTTGTACGGAATGGGTCTGAGCGGCGGTGCGCGACCAATTGGTGAGATGCACCCCGCGGCGTTTGCCGGACCGGAATCTTAGTGACTCGCTAAGTCCAAAATGGCGGTCGGGGTTTCTATCGTCATCGTCAACTTCTGCACTCGGCAATTGCTGCGCGATTGCCTGGAATCTATCCGCAATGAGGGAACGCCATCACTCGAAGTTTTCGTCGTTGATAACCACTCCAACGACGGCAGCGCGGATATGGTCAGGAACGATTTTCCCGAAGTTCAACTCATCCAAAATGATCAAAACCTGGGTTTCGCAAAAGCCAACAATCAGGGAATCCGGCTTTCTCGCGGAGATCACGTGCTTCTCCTGAACAGCGATACCGTGGTTCGACCGGGCGCTATCCAGTCCATGGCAGAGTTCCTCGACTCACATCCAGAGGCTGGCGGCGTGACTTGCCGGCTGCTGAATGCGGACGGTACGATTCAAGCCTGCGTCAGTGCTCAGCCCAGTCCACTGCTGCTGTTCTTCCGTTTATCGAGCCTCTCGAAAGTGTTTCGCGGCAACCGCATCCGCGGGCTGCTGCGCGATCATTTCGGTTTTTTCCTGGGTAGAACCTTGCGCTGTTACTTTGCGCCTTATTCGAACTCCAACTCCGCGGTCGAAGTCGGGAACATATCCGGCGCCTGTCTCATGCTTCGCCGGTCGGCCATAGAACACGTTGGATTGCTGGACGAGAGATACTTCATGTACTTCGAAGACATGGACTACTGCATTCGATTGCGCAACGCCGGCTGGAAGCTCTACTACGTTCCCAGCGGCGAAGTCTTTCATCTAGTCGGCCAGAGTTCTGGTGGACGAATGCGGAACTATAGCGTGCATTCTTATCAAAGCTTATTTCGTTTTTATCGAAACCATTTTTCTGCCTGGTCGGTTGCGCGGGTGCGCGTCATCGTATTGGTGATGAGTTCGCTTCGCTGGCTTTGGAACCTTGTTCCCGGCACCCTTTTGAATTCATCCGCATCGCGACGCAACCGGCGAGACCTCGAACGTGTGCTCCGGCTCTGTCTGGAGTAAACGTAGCTAGAAACAAAGACAATCATCAGCAAATGACCTGGCCAGCACAAGTTCTACTGTTTGCCATTTTTCTGCTGGCCTACACCTGGATTGGCTACCCCGTCATTCTCTATGTACGCTTGTCGCTGAGGCGCTTGCCCCCGCGACCTGGACTCAAAACGCCACACCCAACTCCGAGCTTTTCAATCATTGTTGCGGTACATAACGAAGAGGCCCGAATCGATCAGAAGCTGCAGAATTGTCTCGCGCTCGAATACCCGCATGACGCTGTCGAAATTCTCGTAGCGTCGGATGGCTCGACCGACGCAACCGAACGTAGGGTCGAGCGCTGGGAAGCGCACGATGCTCGTGTCCATTTGCTGCGAACCGAAGGCAGAGCCGGGAAGAGCGGTGCGCAGAACCTGGCGGTTGCGCAGGCCCGGGGCGATCTGCTTTTGTTCACCGATGCCGAGGCTACCCTGCAACCGGACCTGCTTCAGCGCATCGCGACAAACTTCGCTGATCCGGAGATAGGCCTGGTCGCCCCCGTGGTGCGGTTCGGTAGCTCCGCTGGGTCCGTCTCCCAGGGACAGGGTGCATATTGGCGCTTCGAAATTCTGCTTCGGCAACTGGAGTCTGATATCGGAATTCTGGCGACGGCGAGTGGCTCCGCGTTTGCCATCCGGCGCGGTCTTTTTCAGCCCATACCTCCGCAATTTGGTGACGACTGCACCATTCCTCTCGACGTCAGGTTGCAAGGCTTCAAAGCCATCCAAGACGCGCAAGCGATTGTGTTCGACGAAATGCCGCACAGCATTGCCGGAGAGCTGCGCACGCGTATTCGCATGACCGCGCGCAACTGGATCGGCATTCTGAGCCGCCCTGCGTTGCTGAACCCATTCAGGTTTCCTGGTACCGCATGGGGGTTGGTATCGCATAAATTTCTGCGCTGGCTGACGCCGTTTTCTTTAATGGCGGCGTTTCTCTCAAACCTGATGCTGCTGAATCGCCCACGGTGGGCCGCATTGTGGATCTTGCAAGTCTGTTTTTATATCGCGGCACTCGCGGGATGGAAGAGGTCCGGCTCGGTGGGCCGACAATCGTTCGTTGGCTATCCTTTCGCGTTCTGCCTGGCCAATCTCGGATTCCTTCTCGGCGTGGTGGGAGGCATTCGAGGGCAGCGGATCATGGCTTATAAGTAATGCCGCTTGCCGGTCCTAACATTCATATTTAAATGACGAGATCAGCTGCAGCGCAAACAGAGGACGGCATTGAACTCGACCGCATTCGCTCTGCCTATTTACGTCGTAGGGCTCCGGCAGTTTCGGCCAGATATGCCTGGAACAATCCCGCACACCTCAACGCCATGCATGAACGGGAAAGAGCCATGGCGAAGCTTCTTTCCGGCGCGGGGATTACATCGTTTGCCGGACTGCGTGTGCTCGATGTTGGCTGTGGACGGGGCGCAACGTTACGCCAGCTCCTGGAGTACGGCGCCGATCCCGAACGGCTCACCGGCGTCGATCTTCTTCCGGAGAACATCCGCGGGGCCCGCCGCCTATCGCCGCATCTCAAAACAATCTGCAGCAGCGCTTCGCAATTGCCATTTTCGGATGGGAGCTTTGATCTTGTTTTACAGTTTCTTTTGTTTACTTCCGTGCTCAGTCTCGCGCTGCGGGAACAAATTGCAAAAGAAATTTCGCGGGTGCTGGTACCCGGCGGAAGGTTTCTCTGGTTCGATTTCGCGTTTAACAATCCTGGCAATCGCGATGTGCGCCGCGTCGGACGATCCGAAATCCACCAACTGTTCCCCGATTTCACGTTACGAACTCGCCGCGTAATCGTAGCCCCGCCACTCGGCCGATTCCTCGGAGCTTTCAGTCCGGCGTTGTACCACCTGGCTGCGGAAACCAGGCTCCTGTGCACGCACTACCTATGCCTGCTGGAAAAGAATTGTTCTTAAGCGGACTGCAAGCAATTGTTTACGTTCGCGCCGATCACAATCCATGCGTAAAGCTTTTTTGCCGTTTTCTCCGCCATTGATTGGGGAAGCGGAAATTGCCGAGGTCGCCGACACTCTGCGCTCCGACTGGATCACCACGGGACCCAAGGTGAAGCGGTTCGAATCCGAGTTCGCCCAAGCTGTTGGCGCGCCATCGGCTCTGGCAGTGAGCTCCTGTACCGCGGCCCTCGAAGTGGCATTGGCAGCGCTCAAAATCAGTCCTGGCGATTCGGTCATTACGACAGCGATGACCTTTTGCTCCACGGTGCACGCGATCGAACGCTCGGGAGCGACACCAGTCCTGGTCGACATCGAGCCTGACACGTTGAATCTCGATCCTGCGCGCGTGCGAGACACAATTGGCGAGCTAACCCGGCAGAGTCATTCGAGACGAGTTCGCGCCATTATCCCCGTGCATCTCTATGGCCACCCATGCGATATGGATGCGTTCTTCGATATTGCCTCCGCGCATGACTGCGCCATCATTGAAGATGCGGCCCATGCTTTGCCTGCGGTCTATAAAGGCCGCACCATCGGCTCGATGGCAGACACAGCGCCGGTCTCTACACTCACCTGTTTTTCCTTTTACGCGACCAAAAACATGACCACTGCTGAAGGTGGCATGCTCACTGGCGCCTCCGAATTGATCGATGACGCTCGCATTTGGGCGCTGCATGGGATGAGTCGGGATGCATGGAAGCGCTATAGCAGCGAAGGGTCGTGGGGTTATGACGTCGTCTGCCCGGGATTCAAATGCAACATGACAGACATACAGGCCGCGCTGGGGCTGCACCAGTTACAACGTCTCTCGGCTTTTCACCAACGCCGCAGCGAAATCGCGCGCCGCTACACCGAAGCTTTTGGCGTGTTTGACGAATTCACTACGCCGGTCGAGCGCAGCTGGGCCGGACATGCCTGGCATCTTTACGTGCTGCGTCTGAATCTGCATGAACTCGCGACTACGCGCGACCAGTTCATCACCGAACTGCAACGCCGCAAAATCGGCACCTCGGTTCACTTCATCCCTGTCCATTTGCTCTCGTATTACCGCGACAAGTACCGGTACTCGCCCGATGATTTTCCTACTGCCAATCGCGAGTTTCAGCGCATAGTTTCATTGCCGTGCTATCCGCGCATGAGCGATGAAGATGTGGCCGACGTGATTCAAGCGGTAACCGAAGTAGTCCACGCAAACCGCAGGCGGAAGCAAGTTGCTGTGCAGGCTTCTGCGGCCTGCACCTAACCACCACATCAAATGCCTGCCGCCTGCCGCATCTTTAACAAAATTTGCGCCGCTACTGGATTAATTGTGCTCTCGCCAATTTTTCTCGCCGCCGCTTGGGCGATCAAATACGACGACGGCGGCCCGGTATTTTATGCGCAAACCCGCATAGGTCGAGACTTCCGGCAGTTCCGGCTGCTGAAGTTCCGAAGTATGGTAGTGAATGCAGATCGCGCCGGTCTGCTTACCGCAGCCTGCGATTCCCGCACCACGCGCACCGGGCGCTGGTTGAGAAAATACAAGATCGACGAACTCCCACAACTGTGGAACGTCTTCAAAGGCGAAATGCAGTTGGTAGGGCCGCGACCGGAAGTTGCTTACTATGTTGAGAAGTTTCGCGAGCAATATGCTGCGCTGCTCACCGATGCGCCGGGCATCACGGACCCAGCCAGCCTCATCTATCGCCACGAAGAGGCGCTCTTTCCAGCGGACACAGAACTAGAAACCCAATACCTCTCGGAGATTCTGCCCGACAAGCTGCGACTGTCGCTCGCCTACCAGCAATGCCGCAGCTTCTTTTCTGATCTTGGAATTTTGTTCAAGACCGTTCTAAGCCTCGCTTCCTGATTCCAGTCGCTACGCCAAGAACCGAAATTCTTTTCCAGCCGCGCACAAACAAGAAAAGCCAACTCATGCCCAAATTTTCCATCGATCTCTATTCCGCACGTAATCAAAAGATCATTGACGCCATAATTGCCGCTGTTTCTTTCTATCTTGCGTATGAGGCGCGCTTTGAAGGTAAGGTGCCTGCGAGTTACGACCAGCAGATGATGTTGCTACTGCCGCTGGTCGCAGTCGGGCAGGTCGGGTTTAATGCGGTCCTGCGCATTTACCGAATGACCTGGAAATATATTGGTTTGCAGGATGCAATTCGCCTGGCGACAAACCTGTTATGTTGTCCCGCATTGTTGCTGTTGTCACACTATGCAAGCCCTGCCTCCGCGGATTTATTTCGCGTTCCTATCGGCGTAACCCTGATGTACTACTTTCTGTCGTTGGCTGGAGCTTTGTCGGCGAGAATTCTTCGCCGCCTGCAGTATCAAGCATCCGCGGCCGGCACCGTAACTAAGAAAGCCGCTATCCCGGTACTACTGATTGGCGCGGGTCGCGCCGGCGCAAGAGCAGCCTACGAAATCCGGGCAGAAGCCAATCTCCGTCCAGTGGCATTTCTCGATGACGACCCGAAAAAATCTGGCACGCTGATCGCCGGACTGCGCGTCATCGGTCCGCTTACTTCGCTTGCCACCGCCATCGAGCAGCATTCCATTCGGCAAGTAATCGTCTGCATCGCACAGCCACCGCGCGAGACGTTGCGCCGGATCTGGGCGACCTGCGAGATCCTCGAGGTCCCGGTCAAGCTTGTCCCCACGCTCGAGCAAATATTAACTGGAAAAGCCGCACACTACCGGAGCC
>QHZX01000017.1 GCA_003224835.1 Acidobacteriota bacterium
CTCTCGTTCTTCCACCTCTAACAGTTGCTGGTCCATCTAGGTCCCTATAACTCCCTTTTCTCTTGAATTAAGACGTTTGTTCTTCAGCCCTGGCTGCACGCTTCAATCGGCGTCCATGAAATATGCTGAATACCACGGGCACGAAGAAAAGCGTGGCCACCGTCGCGAACAACAAGCCACCGATAACCGCCCGTCCTAAAGGCGCGTTCTGCTCTCCGCCCTCTCCCAATCCCATCGCAAGCGGAATCATGCCAATGATCATGGGCAGAGCCGTCATAATTACTGGTCGCATGCGGGTGTATCCCGCTTCAATGGCCGCATGGACTGGGCTCATGCCTTCATCCATTCTCTCCCGCGCAAAAGAAATCATCAAAATGCTATTGGCCGTTGCGACCCCGATGCACATGACCGCCCCGGTCAGGGCCGGAACGCTCAATGTGGTATGGGTTACAAACAGCATCCAGACGATTCCCGCCATAGCGCCCGGCAAAGCGGTAATGATGATGAACGGATCCAGCCACGATTGAAAGTTCACCACGATCAGCAGATACACCAAAATCACTGACATCACCAGCCCGAAGAGCAGACCGGCGAACGAAGACTGCATTGTGTGTACCTGGCCGCGGATTTCGAGATCGGTTCCGCGTGGCAAATGCCCGCGAAATGGCTGCACCGTTTCGGAAATGTCTTTCGCGACTGCGCCCAGGTCGCGTCCGTCCACGCTGGCATACACATCCACCGCTGGTGTCACGTTGTAATGATTGACTACCGCGGGCTTCATCTCCGGCGTTACTGCCGCCAGGTTTGCCAGTACCTGCGGTGACGCAGTTCCGTTGCTAACGGGCGTATTCATCAACGCCTGCAATGAATCGACCCGGTACTGCGGGCTCATGACTGCAACGTTGTAGCTCACGCCCGTCTTTGCATTCAGCCAGAAAGAAGGTGTGGTCTGGAAACTTGAGCTCAACGAGACGAGAAGGTTCTGTGCTACATCTCTTTCCGAGATACCGAGTTGCTGCGCCCGCACCCGGTCCACATCGAGATGTAACGTGGGCAAATCCATCATCTGCTGAACGTGGACGTCCACGGCCCCGGGAACGTGACGGATTCGGTTCGCAATCTGCTGGGCAATGAAATAGTTCTCCTGGTAATCCGACCCCACAAGTTGGATATCAATTGGCGCCGGCAAGCCAAAATTCAAAATTTGGCTCACTATGTCTGCGGGTTGAAAGAAAAACTCTATCCCCGGGAATTTCCGCGGCAGCGATTCGCGCAGTTGGTGGATGTATTGTTCGGTGGGGCGATGGTCCTTACTCAACGACACCAGCACTTCCGCATCTGAAGTTCCGACTGTGCCGGCATTGCTGTAGGTCAAATTTATTCCGCTGTAGGGCAGCCCTATGTTGTCTAGGATTGTGGCCACTTGCTTCTGCGGCAATTCGCGGCGGATTTCCTGTTCTACCTTGTCAACCACCCGTGCCGTCTCTTCGATTCTCAGTCCGGCCCTGCCGCGAACGTGTAACCGGAATTGCCCAGCATCCACGCTGGGAAAGAAATCTCGCCCGAGAAATAGCACCAACGCGCCAGAGACGATGCAGAATCCCAAAAAGATCGCAACGAAAGCTGCTCGGTGGTGCATCACCGACTCCATCAGGTTTCGATAGGAAGCCCGAAATCTCTCGAATCTGTGTTCAAACCGTTCCTGGAAATGCCCAATCTTGCTGGTTTTCGGCTTCTCCGCATCGTGTTCGTGATGTGTCATCAGATACATCGCCATGGTGGGCACGAGCGTTCGCGAAAGCAGATACGAAGCCAACATCGCGAACACTACTGCTTCAGCCAGCGGGACGAACAGATACCGCGCGACTCCGGTCAGAAAGAACATGGGCACAAACACGATGCAAATAGATAATGTGGAAACGAACGCTGGCACCGCGATCTGCTGCGCACCATCGAGAATCGCCTGCTTGAGTTCTTTTCCCATATGCAGGTTGCGCTGAATGTTTTCGATCTCTACAGTCGCGTCATCCACCAGGATTCCCACCGCCAATGCCAGCCCGCCCAGCGTCATGATGTTGAATGTCTCTCCGAGCGCGCTGAGCACAAGAACTGAAGTCAGAATTGAAAGAGGAATTGACGTCGCAATGATCAGAGTGCTGCGCCAGTTGCCCAGAAAAAGCAATATCATCGCCGCAGTAAGGCAAGCGGCTATCACAGCCTCCTTCAGCACCCCAGCAATGGCTGCTCGGACAAATATCGACTGATCGAATAACTGCGTCACATTCAGCCCCTGCGGCCACCACGCTGGTAGTCGATGCGTTCCCGTTTTTCAAAACACTCAGCAGGGTCCCGCGCGTGCCGTCCTGCCGGACAATATTGGTCTGAGGATTAAAGCCATCACGGACATGGGCTACGTCGCGGATGTAAATGGTCGCGCCATTCACAGTTCTGATCGGAATATCGTTTAGTTCGGCAACTGTGAGCGGGCTGGCGTTGAGTTCAACCTGATACTCCAGCGGTCCCATCTTTGCGGTCCCTGATGGGAGAATCAGGTTCTGTGCGGTGATCGCATTCACCACATCGACTGGGGTCAGGTGCTTGGCTTGCAGTGCAGGCGTGTCAATGTCCACCGAAACCACGCGCTGTTTGCCTCCATACGGATACGGAATCGCCGCGCCGGGCACCGTAATGAGCTGCGTTCGCAAAAAATTCAACGTAAAGTCATTGAGTTGTTGCTCAGAGTAGCTGGGACTGCTTACGCCAATCTGAAGAATCGGCACTGTCGATGCCGAATATTGAATGACCAGCGGCGGCGTAGTTCCGGGAGGCAATTGCCGGATTATCGTTTGCGAAATCGCTGTGACCTGCGCCAGCGCAGTCTGAATGTTCGCCGTGGGCTGGAAGAAAATCTTAACGACCGCAATCCCATTCAACGACTGCGATTCAATATGCTCAATATCATTGACCAGGGTGGTAAGGCCGCGTTCTGTCACCGTCGTTACGCGGTTCGACATTTCTTGCGGCGAAAGACCACTGTAGTTCCAAACTAGGCTGATGACCGGAATGTCGATGTTCGGGAAAACGTCAGTCGGGGTGCGCTCGATCACGATTGGGCTGAGAATGAGTATCAACAGCGCCATCACCACGAACGTGTAGGGTCGACGTAGGGCTAATGCGACAATCCACATAGGCAGGACTAAGCTGAACAGATGATTCTAAATAGGATAGGGACTCAAAAAGTGCGTGCACAGAGGTCCTGTCGGCTGCGTTCATCAGAAATTTGGCTGAGCTTAGTCCCCTGAATTAGGTATGATCCAAAAACAATGTTGAACCGAAGCGAGTTGCCAAAGACGCCCGAGTCAGGCCAGAAAAGATCCGAGAACTCCGCTCTTGATCCATCCCAGTTCTGCCCTAACTGCTCACAACGGCTGGTAGATCATCGGTGCAAAGTGAAGTGTCCGCAATGCGGCTATTACCTGAGCTGCTCAGATTTTTACTGATTCTTTTTAGTCGTCGCGTAGGTTGGGCAACACCGTGCGTTCAGCGCTCCAGCTTCGCGCTCATCGTGATCTTCGCGTTTAGGACCTTCGAGACTGGGCACCCTGCCTTCGCATTCTCAGCCGCTTTTTGAAACGCGGCATCATCGGCCTTGGGAACACGCGCTCTCACATCCAAATGGATAGAAGTGATCGCGAAGCCTGATTCTTGTTTTTCCATCTTCAAATTGGCAGTCGTGTTAATACTCTCTGGCGTAAGATTCGCCGCGCCTAATTGTGCCGAGAGTGCCATCGAGAAACAGGCCGCGTGCGCAGCCGCGATGAGTTCTTCCGGATTGGTGCCCGGAGCATCTTCAAAACGTGTCTTGAATGAATACGGTACGTGAGAAAAAACACCGCTAGGCGCTGAGAACTCGCCCTTGCCGTCTTTGAGGCCGCCCTTCCAAACTGCGCTTGCCTTACGTTCCATAGATCCACTTTCTCCTTGAAGAAATCTGAACAGATAAGCATTTTAGATGAAGCCTCGGGAGTTCGCTCCGAGCGCGGATTTATGGCAGTCCTCACTCTTCACTCATCGATCGCAGCAGCTTCCTCATTTCCCGATTGATCCTTGCTGCCTCGTCAGACGAAGCCTCGAGAAGCTGCGCCCAGCGCTTGCTATCGCCTTCCAGCTTGACTTGGCCGAGAAGATACGACGCCTGCATGATCGCTTCCAGCGAGTTGCTCAAGTCGTGAGCCAGTGCCCGCAACTGCTCGACGTCTTTTTGCACGTCAAGTTTCTGCCTCTCAGTTTCAGCTCTTCGAACTACCGGCTTCTCAGCCATCCATGGCTCCCTGTTGCTGGTATTGCGATGCTGCCCAGTGCTTTCGCGCGCCTTGAAAGTGCCAGGTTTGACACTCCGTCCGCGCCTTGTAAGAATAGATGCCGTAGTCTCTTCCTTTCAAGACGGCTTGGCCGCAGCGCTAAGCACTCACTTGCCGAAGTGGCGGAATTGGCAGACGCGCATGGTTCAGGTCCATGTACCCGCAAGGGTGTGGGGGTTCGAGTCCCTTCTTCGGCACCATTACTTTTGGAATCTAGCGTTTACGTGCTGGTGCTACCTACACTGCTACCACATCAGTGAAGGAGAACAAGCACCATGCCCAATCGTGAAGTCAACCTCACCAAACGAATCCTTAAGTGAACCGGTATTACTGGTCCTGCTGAGCCTGGCGGAGCAGCCGCGGCACGGCTATTCAATACTGAAAGACGTTGAATCCCTGAGTGGCGGACGCGTGCTGCTCAGCACAGGCACTTTGTACGGAGCACTGCAGCGCCTGCTCGATCACAGCTGGATCGAACGCGTCGAAGAAGAGAATACCCCGCGCGATCGTCGAACATACCGGCTCACCTCACGCGGGCGGCGTAACCTGCAAATGGAAATTGAACGCATGCGCCACCTTACGAAGTTGGCGACCCTGCGCATGGCCCGCAAGGAGGCGTGAACGTGGCGCTCACGGTTTACTGTTGGTTGTTATTCCTGTATCCGGGCAGCTATCGCGATGAACTCGGCGAGGAGATGACGTCCGTCTTCCGCGATGCACGAAATACCCTTCCGCCAGCACTGGCTGCAAAGATCAGATTTTACCGACGCGAATTTTGTGGACTCCTGTCGGGTGCCCTGCGTGCGCACTTTGACCGTCTGTTCGGGCCCGCCATTCCATCTTGGAGGATCTATATGCAACCCAATTTTCGTTTTCCCCGCTCGACCGTGTTCTTGATGTGGGTCATCCTGGCGGGTGTGCTCCTTACAATCGAGAAGGCAAAAACTATTCAGGTGAAGTACGGGCCTGAGGAAATTATGGCCGTCTGGAACTCGCTGCCTTGGTTTCTTTTCCTCTTTCCGGCGCTTGCGTGTGCCGCCGTTGCCGCAGTATGGGGACTCCTCTTTGCCCTGCGTCGCACGGGGATGCACCGGCTTGGCAGAGTGCAGACCTGGCCGGAACAGCAATAGCACTATTTCTTTCTTTTCGTCCAGAGCAGCCCAAGCGCGGCAACAGCAGCAATCGTGCTAGCGCAAATGAGGCCCGCGCGGCGCATGGAACGTCGCTGTCCGTCTAATCGCGGCTGCGTTGAGCGGGATTCTGGATAAATGCCATCCGGCCCATAGGGTCCTTCTTTCATTGCAATGGAGATTACTTCCGCCAGATGCAATGCCTGGCGATTCGTTTGTTGCTCAATCTGTTCTTTGCAGCTGAATCCGTCAGCCACAATGAATGTGGAGAGACCTGCCTTACGGACCCGGGGAAGCAAGGCTCGCTCACCGGCTTTGATCGACACATTGTATTTCTCGCGCTCGTAGCCAAACGAGCCGGCCATTCCGCAACAGCCGGACGAGAGAATTTCATAGTGCAGGCCCAATTTATCCATCACCTTTTCTTCTTCCTTCAATCGCATGATGGCTTTGTGATGACAATGGCCCTGCACGATTGCTTTGCGGTTTAGCTTCGGCGGCGTGTATCCATCGGCTTTTTTCTCCAGAAACTCGGCGAGAGTGAAGGTTTGCTCCATCAGTTTGTGAGCGCGTGGCACATCTGGCATCAGGCCGTTCAGTTCGTCCCGGAAGACAGAGCAGCAACTCGGTTCGAGCACGACTACGGACGTGCCCTCATCGATTTCGGGAGCTAGCGTTGTGAGTATTCGATCAAGATAGGATCGGGCCATTTTTAGAAATCCGTAATCGTAGAGCGGCCTGCCGCAACAAAGATCTTTTCTTGGGACGACAACCTGAAAGCCAGCGGATTCAAGCACCTCGACGGCAGCCTTCGCGGTTTCAGGTTTGAAGTAGTTGTTGAACGTGTCTGGCCAGAGGATCACTTTTGCGCGATTCTGGTTTCGAGGCCCGCGCTTGCGAAACCAGGCTTTGAACGTCTCCGGCGCAAACGCCGGAATCCGCCGCTGTTGTGGCATGCCGGCGGCAAGTTTCGCGATCGCGCTCAGTCCGGGAGTTTGCGTGAACAGATTGGCGAATCCTGGCGCGGCCGACGCAAATCGCGCCCACTTATTGATCCACCCGAAAGCGTATGCATGTCTGGGGCGTAAGCGCCCTTCCCAATAATGCGAGAGAAATTCGGCTTTGTAGGTGGCAATATCAACGTTGACGGGGCAATCACCTTTGCATCCCTTACATGAAAGGCAGAGGTCAAGCGCTTCTTTGACATTTTCATCGCGCCAACCTTCCTTGATTACATCGCCATGTAGCATCTCCCAAAGCAAGTGCGCCCGACCGCGCGTTGTGTGTTTCTCCTCAAGCGTGACCATGTAACTAGGACACATCGTGTCCTGCTCACCGCTTCCGTTCAATCGCCGGCACTTGCCCACGCCGACACATCGCAAAGCCGCGTGCGAGAAGCTTCCGTTATCATCCGGGAATTTGAAATGTGTATCCGGTTCCCATGGTTTGTAATTCGCGCCCAAACGCAAATTCTGATCGATCCGATAAGGCTCGACGATCTTACCCGGATTCATCTTCCAATCCGGGTCCCAAATGGATTTGAACTCGCGAAAAGCCTCGATCAACTCGCGCCCAAACATTTTGTATAGAAACTCAGCTTTCGATTGCCCGTCGCCATGTTCGCCTGAAAGCGACCCGTCAAAGCCGACTACCAGATCGGTGGCTTCGTCCATAAATGCACGCCATTTCTGGATACCGCGACGAGTTTGCAAGTCGAAGTTGATTCGGCAATGGATACAGCCTTGGCCCACGCAGATACGCGCCAACTTTCTCCGGCGGGACAGCAGAATCTTCCCAACCTTCCCATGTGACGGGATCCCCGGGAACAAACGCGGTAGCGCCCAATCCAGACTCGCGCACTTGCCACATATTTTCTTGGTCTTCATCGGAAGTGAACAGCTTCATAGTCGGCGGGTGCGCGTGTGACCTAAGCCTTTCCATGAATTCGTTCGCGCGCTCAATTGCTTGATCTTTCGTTTCTTCTCCAAACTCCGCCATCAGCCAGCCTTTTCCGTCGGGCAGCATGGACAAGTGGTCGCGGAACGCTCCGCCCTTTTTCTTCATACCGGCAATGAGAAACTCATCCATTCCCTCAAGTGCAATGGGATCGAATTCGAGGACATCGGGCACATGATCGGCAGCCTGGTAAACCTCGGGATAGCCGAGCACGACAAGCACACGACCAGGGCGGCTGGGCACCAGTCGAACTTTGGCATCTAGAATTGTGACGCACGTACTTTCGCTACCGACGAGGGCGCGGGCGATATTGAAACGGCCATCGTCCCCCGGTAACAGCCGATCGAGGTTGTACCCGGAAACGCGGCGCGGGAGTTTTGGATAATTGCGCCTGATGAGGCCGGCGTAGCTGTCGCGTAGGCTCTTGAGCCTTGCATAAACATTTCCGGCGCGGCCGCCGATTTGAATCGCGGCTTGCAATTCCTCCTCATTCATCCAGCCGACACTCATGCAGGTGCCGTCGTAGAGCAAGATATCCATGGACTCGACGTTCTCCACCGCCTTGCCCGCCATCTGAGCGTGAGCGCCGCAGGAATTATTTCCGAGCATTCCGCCAAAGGTGCAGTGCGTGTGCGTGGCGGGATCTGGGCCCCAAGTCAGCTTGTACGGCTCGGCCGCGTGTCGCAGCTGATCGCAAATCGTTCCCGGCTGAACACGCGCGTACTTCTCAGAAATGTTCAATTCAAGAATGTTGTGCAGGTACTTGGTCCAGTCGATAACGATCGCAACGTTACAGCACTGGCCGGCAACACTGGTGCCGCCACCACGTGAAAGCACAGGCGCGCCGAATTGGTGGCATGCGGCGACAGTCTGAATAACGTCCTCGATTGATTGAGGAATCACTACACCGATCGGGACCTGCCTGTAATTGGAGGCATCCACCGCATACATGCCCCGGCTGCCAGCATCAAAGCGGACTTCACCCTGGATATTCTTCCGCAGCTCGGCTTCGAGCCCACGCACGTCAACCTTTGCGGGCGCACCGCCTGTTTGCTTCAAATCATCGGGCGTGATCAGCGGAACTCTGCCGGCGGACATTCTTGCTCTCCTTCATGCTGCGAACTTTTGCGCGTCAGAGCGTTTGAATTCGAACCCCAGCCCGGGACGCGACAGATCAGGGTGCAGCTCCCCTTCAATGGGACGCGGGATTCCTTCGAAGAACATTTCTTCAATGCGAACGTGATCGTGGAAGTACTCGATATTCCTGAGCGGCTCGATGGCGCAAGCTAAATGGGTGTGCAGCGCAGGCGCTGTATGACAAGAGACGAGCAAATTATGTGCCTGGCAGAGCGCTGCAACTTGTATAAAGCCGGTGATCCCTCCGCAGCGAGTGACATCTGCCTGCAGGACATCTATGGCTCCGGCGTCGAGCATCCGTCGAAAATAAAAAATGTCGTAGCCGTACTCTCCTGCGGCAATTTCCATTCCGGCTGGCGCGCGGTCACGAATCAGCCGCAGGCCATCAAGATCGTCCGAAGAGACTGGCTCCTCGAACCACGAAACGCCGAATTCGCTGAAGAGCTCTGCTTGATGCAGCGCCTGTTTCCGTCTATATGCGCCGTTCGCATCAACGTACAGTTCTGCTTCAGATCCAATCGCGTGTCTCGCCACCCGCACCCGTTCAATGTCTCTCGTAGCATCTCGGCCAACTTTCATCTTTACGCGCCGAATTCCCTGCTCTACCCATCCGGAAAATTGGGCCGCGAGTTGACGATCCGAATACGAGGTAAATCCGCCGCTGCCGTAAACCGGAACGCTTTGATGCACTTGTCCGAGAAGAGTCACCAGGGGAACGTTCAGCAGTCGCGCCTTTAAGTCCCACAGCGCGCAATCGACTGCAGAGATGGCCGTAGAGCAGATCCCCGGCCGTCCCAAATTTCGGACCCGCTTCCACATTTGCATGTAGAGCGAATTAATGGCCATCGGGTCGGCGCGCATCAAGACATCTGATAGGGTCTTCTGAATCAATCGCGCAGTTGCTTCGTGAGCATAGGTGTAACCAATCCCGCGTTCGCCGCCGGCAGCTATTTGCACCACGACCAGCGTGGTCGCATTCCATTCCAGTGTTCGTGAGTTCTTTACGGTCGCATTTGGAAGAACAGCATGCTGGCTATCATCAGCCATGCTCTAGAGATGTATTGCCACCGCCTGGGGTGGCTTGATCAATGTAGAGAGGACGTCCAAAAAAACAACAAATGTCTTTCGTGTCTGCGACATCCCGCTGCCGCGAGTTCGGAAATCGCCACCACAGCCAGCATGAAATTACGGCGGATCTTTCGATCCGCCGTGCCAAAGTTGCAGTCTAAGAACGCACTAGAGCGACTTCAGGTATTCGACAAGATCATGCTTCTCCTGATTTGTCAGGTCGAGATCGAATCGAGCATCATAGCTATTCACTACATCGAACAGCGTCTTGAACCTGCCATCGTGATAAAAACGCCCCTTGTCACGCGGGAACATAAAAAGCCCTCGCTCTCGGACAAAGATACCAGCAAGGTTCATGGTGCGATACCCGTGTACGGCTTTGCCCTCCGCATTGATACTTGCCGGGGCACGACGCGCCTCAAAGCCGTCAATCTTCATTTCACCAGGCGTGTGCTGGTTCCAACCTGGCTCGGTCCATAGAGGCTCGCGATGGCAACTGTTGCAATTCGCCTTTCCGCTAAAGAGTTTGTCGCCACGTTCCGCGGCATCAGGATCGAAATCGATTCCGGGACGAGGTTTCACCGCCGGCAAAGCGAGCTGGTAGAACTGCAGCGGCGCCAACTTGCTCGTGACCCTGTCACTGTCCGGGTCTGTCGATACGTGACCGAGCTTGGCCTTCGCGGCGATCGGGAACTGTTCGGCATTATCGAAACGCTCGTCAAAGAACGTTCCTTTTCCATGTAGTTCGTCCACTGCAACGAATGCATTCCAGTAGCTGACAGTGCCCCAACCACCCGTCCACGTGTGTAAATTGTGACCGGAGAGGCCGCGTGCGTTGGGTAACAGCGTTGCGCCGGGAACATGCATCCCGGTCACCACTCCATTCGTGACTTGCTGTGGATTAAAGGCCTTGCCGTCGAGGAACAGCTCAGCATCGAATTTTCCTGGGCCCCAGCTATTGAGAACTGCCCGAACTTGGGCTGCAGTGATGTTCGGGTCAGCGAGCCGCAACAAATCGACGACCGGCTGCAGGTTAGGTGCACTGGCCGCAATCGCTCCTACATTCAGATCACGATTTGCCAGGCCATCGATTCTCCGTCCGATACTCGGAGCTATGGAATTATCCACCGTCGAGTGACACACGGCGCAAGTCAAACCGACCGATTTCAGTGTTCCGCTCGCGTTGAAGAAGCCGACGACACCGAGAACAGCTTTCAGCTTTATCAGCAGCAGAGTAACTGTCGGATCATTGAGATTTACCGTGCCACTCTTGATGGCTTGGATTACCGCTGGAGGAAGCGCATTTGAGTCGACCTTGAGACCTAGCTCAATCGCTTGACGGGGCGTGAGATGGTTGATGGTTTCATGGAGTTTGAGCTGTCCGCCCCAGAAGGCTTCGTCGCCGAAGGTATCGAAGCGGAAGATGTGGCGTCCTTGGTTGATCATTTCCCTGGAATTACCTTCCGCGCTGCCAAGGAAGCTCGAGCTGGTGTCTTGAGTAGTTTCGTTTTGCGCGGCAAGCAGAACTACGATGATTGGAATCGAAGCAAGTAGTAGCAGATGGTGCTTTTTCATTTTTTGCCTCCTCTGTGTAGGCGGGCTCTGGAGGTGAACTGCTGCATGGGAATGTCCTCTTGAGTTGCTCATTAGGCAAGAATGAGTGTCGTTCTCAGAGGTGTGTTCGACTCAAAGATAGCTCTACCTGTTGGCCATCGAATGTAAAAGGAATGTTAAGACTTTGTCTGCAGTTGATATTTGCCGCGAGAAGCGCCGATTGCGGCAAGGTGGGATCTCAGCCACCAAAATTATCCAGCGCGATCTAGACTTTGCCCGAGCACTGATCGAGCCTTGCTCACCAGAATGCCGGGAGGATCAGCTTTCGGAATTAACGCCGATATCCCGATCAACTTGGCCTGCTGTTCCACCAGCCTGTCTCCGATACCGCTATACATAATGAGAGTGACACCAGGCATCAGACGCCTCAGCATGCGGGCGGCATCGAGACCGTTCATCACTGGCATTGCAAGGTCTAGCACAATCAGATCGGGGCGCAGCAATTGAGCGACTCGAAGTGCCTCGTTCCCATTCGCCGCTTCACCGCACACCTCAAAATCAGGTTCACGTTTGAAGATTTCGCTCAGGATTTGCCGGATGAAGAAATTGTCGTCGACGATCAGAACACGACTACGGTGCGGAGGTAATTGTGGCTCTGGTCCATACGGACGTTGCGGCAACGAACTGCTCAAGATTTCCCCTTCTTACACGGCTGGGGTCGAACGACACAATCCGCGCAATGACAACTCGCGCGAAGTAAGACTCCAGGACTGATGGGGGAGTTGTCCTCTACAGCACGAACTGTAGGTGCTTGCCGTGCCGCAGACCCCGAGTATCCATACTCCATACAATTTGTGCGCTAACGAACCTTGGCGAGTTGTCCAAAGTACGGACAGTTTTCCAGTTCTGGAATACGATCAAATTTCCAGACAGGCACCTTGTCGTTGGAGTAGGCCAGTATGGCCACCATTCTCTGCATCGACGATAAAGAACAAGTTCTTGAGCTTCACAGGGCTGTTCTCGAGAGCAACGGATACAGAGTTCTGACCGCAATCGATGCACTTACCGGCATTACACTAGCTCGCACTGAATCCACCGATGTCGTAGTGCTCGATTTCAATATGCCTGGAATGGATGGCAACGAAGTAGCTGAGATGATGCTCAAGCAGCACCCCTCGGTTGCGGTGGTAATCTGCAGTGACTATCCCGACCACATACCTGAGCCTCTCAGGTGGTTCGCCGATGCTCTGGTGCGAAAAGACGATAGTCCTAAGGCGTTGCTTTCGGCGCTCGCGAGATTAGTTAAACCGGGCGCTGCACAAATGAAAATGGCCATTCAAAGGACAACTGGCGCAAAGGAACGGCTCAGCGCCTGATGCCGGCATATTCATGAATGCAGTTGACGAGGGCGGGGAAATACGGAATGGCGGAATTCACACAGCCGCTGTCTTTGAGTTGGACTTCTTTAAAGCATCGTAGCTGATAGAGTAAAGATTATGCCGACGCGGGGCTCACTGTTACTTAAGCAATCGGACCGTGCTTGGATACAGTACGGTATCGCAGCTGCGGCAACGCTGGCTGTGTTAGCGACAGCTCACTTTCTTAAAATCCCTGCCAGCAGCCCGCTTTCGTATGTTTTATTGTTCCCGGCGATAGCGTTCGTTTCCTGGTACTGCGGCGTGGGTCCTTCTGTCCTGGCTCTGGCCTTTGCAGTGGCCGGCCTTAGATACTGGTTTGCCACACCCCTGTACTCATTCCGCGCTCCCGGCGTCACCCAATCTGTTTGCCTGGTTTCATTCTTATTGCATCCGGTGCCGTGATTGCACTTGGGGAGGTACGCCGCCGCGAGAACATTAAACTTCGCAAAGGGCAGGCCGCACTCGAAGATCGCGTCCGAGAACGCACGGCAGAACTCGAGAGCGCTAACAACAGTCTACGGAATCTCTCAGGGCGTTTACTCCAATTGCAGGATGATGAAAGGCGACATCTCGCCCGCGAATTGCACGATAGCGTTGGTCAGCTGTTGGTCGGGTTGAGCATGAACTTGGCGAACGTCCGCAACGACATCGAACGTCTCACCACGACCGCTGCAGCCCTCGTAGATAGTGAAGCTCTAGTCCAGGAAATGAGCAAAGAAGTTCGCACCATTTCTCATCTTCTGCACCCGCCTCTGCTCGATGAAGCAGGCTTAGAATCGGCGCTTCGTTGGTACGTAGATGGATTCGTGCAGCGCAGCAAAATCACGGTAGATCTCGATTTGCCTAAGGAACTCGGACGGCTACCACGTGAGATGGAAATTGCTGCCTTTCGAGTGGTGCAGGAGTGCCTTACAAACATCCATCGACATTCAGAGAGTCGCACAGCAAAGATTCGCCTGCGTCGCCCGAACGGTGAAGTGCTAGTCGAGATCGCCGATAACGGCAGGGGAATACCGGCGGAGAAACGGGCAAGCACAGCTTTGAACGGGACGCCGGGAGTTGGAATCAGAGGCATGCGAGAAAGACTGCGGCAGCTCGGAGGCAGCCTGGAGATTAGTTCGAACGGTACGGGAACAACCATAACGGCGCGACTGCCCGTTGCCGATGACGTACCACGCCCGGAAGACTCTGTCGTTCCGGAGAAAGTCTCAACCAGGGCCGCCTGATAGCTTTCGACTAAGTGTCTTGAGCGCGGTCAGAAAATGAGTCGTTTCTTGACCTCCCACATCCAATCAGTATCAGCTAAGTTTGATTCACCCGCAGTCGATAGTCGGTTCCGCAGTTAGCGTCACCTCTTCACTGGCAGCGATTCTTCTCAGCAGAAATTCAAAATAGAAATAGGTAACACAATGGAACAAGGAACAGTGAAATGGTTTAACGACGCGAAGGGCTTCGGCTTCATCAGCCGCCAGTCCGGCGATGATGTTTTCGTGCACTTTTCGGCTATCCAGTCAAACGGATTCCGCAGTTTGCAGGAAGGCCAGGCAGTTGAGTTCGACGTCACCAAGGGTGCTAAGGGATTCCAGGCAGAAAACGTCCGGTCTCTCTAATCGAGAAAACAATACACTTGCCCGGAGCGAGCAATCGCTGCCGGGCAATTTTGTTTGTAGAGATGTTTTTCCCCTGAAACTCAGCGAAAGTACTCTAATCTCCAGCTCAGGATCGGCATAAACTTTGGGCGAAGGCGCAAGCGGCCCGGTTACATTCTTCTTCTCGGCGGCGCGACATCAATGACAGCCACGCTCAAGACACCTGCGGCGGGCATGTACTTTCGAGTAATCGTGAGTTGGTTTTTTGTTTGACGCCAGCAACTTAGAACATAAAATCCTTCCCTACTAAGCTGCAACATAGCAGCAAGTCAAAGGCATTTTTGCTGGAGATGTGCCATGAGAGTTGGGAAGCTCTATACCATGGTGTGCCTGTGCCTGGTCACCGCGCTCCCTGCGGCGGCCGGGATTTGGATTTCAGCACCGGGTAGCGCCAGTGTTTCGACATCGGGAACTGCGACTTCCACGTCGCCGGTTCATTTCGTAGCCACAGCCAGTTCCCCGGCGTGTTCGAAGGGTGTTTCGCGGATCGCAATCTACACCACTTCGAATTCGCCGGCCTATTCAGTCAGCGGATCAACTCTCAACACAAGCGTTTCGCTGAATGCTGGAACTTATAAAGTTGCGGTTCAGGAGACCGACAATTGCGGCTGGTCGTCAAAGGCCATGATTGCCTTGAACGTCACAAGCTCAGCTTCGGGGAATCCTCCGCCAGCTCCCGCGATGTCATTCGCGGACCTGCAAAAACAGAAGGGTTGGTCAGGATACGCGTTATTGCCGCCAAGCTGGGGAATCTGTTCTTCATGCACCTCAGCAGGCCCGCTCCTGAAGTGGTCATGGATACAAAACATCAGTTCCCCGTCGATGGACGGAGCTTCCACAAAGAGTGGGTATGGCGGCGGAAGTTATCAATGGGGCGACGTGTTGTGGAACAACCACCTCATCGGAAGTTTCTCCTCGCAAGGACTCGCCGATACCAATCACACGCTGAATCCCACTCTGCACAACTTCACCTATGATGTTTATTTCTGGGTGAAAGACGCGAGCGTCTCACAAGCGCTGGAGTTCGATATCAATCAGTTCACCGGTGGGAAATCGTATATTTGGGGCCATGAGTGCAGGATTGCTGGCGGGCATCAGTGGGACATCTACGATGATGTCAACCATAAGTGGGTGCCGACTGGAGTGCCTTGCAACCCAATCAGCGGCGCGTGGAACCATCTCACTCTTGTGGTGCAGCGGACTTCTACCAATCAGTTGCTCTTCAAAACCATTAGTCTCAACGGCAAGACCGCGACCATCAACCATACGGAGCCGCCCACTTCCACCTCATGGAATGGCGTGACGATCAATTATCAGTTGGATGGGAACCGCTACGGAACACCGTACGTGGTTTATCTCGACAAGCTAACCTTCACTATGCAGTAATGCATAAAAATAAGAGGCCCGGATGATTGATCCCCGGCCGCTAGCAACTTTCCTTACGGTTTACTCTGTTGAGTTTCTCTGTGTACCTCAGTGTTCTCTGTGATGAAAGCTTTAAAGACCTTCACCACAGAGTACAGCGAGTTTCACAGAGCAATGCCACAGAGAATTGGCGTTCTACTTCGTTCGTCCGCCTTCCACCTTCAGTTTGTCACTCGCTGCAGCCTGAGCCGCCGCTAATCGAGCAGTGAGCACACGGAATGGCGAACAGGAAACATAATTCAGTCCTGTCTGGTAACAGAACTCCACCGACGACGGCTCCCCGCCATGTTCGCCGCAAATTCCGACTTTAAGGTTCGAGCGGGTTTTGCGGCCGCGCTCCGTAGCCATCTTCACCAGCTGTCCTACGCCCTCCCGGTCGAGCACAGCGAAGGGATCCTGCTTCAGAATACCCTCTGCAAGATACGTAGGCAGCACCTTGTTGATATCGTCACGCGAGAACCCGAAGGTAGTTTGCGTTAAATCGTTCGTTCCGAATGAGAAGAATTGCGCTTCCTTCGCGATCTCATCAGCAACCAAAGCCGCGCGTGGTAGCTCTATCATGGTGCCGACCATGTAATCGACTTTGGTTTCCTTCTCCTTAAAAACTTCTTGGGCAACCCGATGCACAATTGCTGCCTGGTTCGCCATTTCCTTCAATGTCGCGGTTAGCGGGATCATGACTTCTGGATAAACTCTCACGCCCTGCTTCGCAACCGCTACTGCAGCTTCGAAGATTGCGCGCGCCTGCATCTCGGTGATTTCAGGATAAGTGATTCCCAAACGACAGCCGCGATGGCCCAGCATGGGATTAAATTCATGCAACTCTTCAACCCTGCGTAGCAACTTCCGCAATCCGCCCAGTTTGGGTGATTTTGGCTTTGTGCCTTCGAGCACCGCGATCTCCACCATTAAATCCTCGCGTCGCGGCAGGAACTCGTGTAATGGAGGATCGAGCGTACGGATCGTGACCGGAAAACCGTCCATAGCCCGGAACACGCCATCGAAATCTTTACGTTGCAGAGGAAGCAGCTTTTTCAGCGCGGCGCCTTCGGCTCCGAAAGCACGGGCCTGGATGGCATCGCGTGGGATATCGGCATTGGCGCGCACTTTCATATTGCGGAAGGGCTCGGCCCAACTCATGAATTTCAGCAGCTCAGGATCGTCTGCTTTCGGAGGAATGGAATTTAATTTGCCTTTGATGACTCTTCCCGTTGTTCCATCCAGAGAGATCCAGTCGCCGGCCTTAAAAGTCTGCCCCTTGGCCTGCATCTCACGTTTCTTCTCGTCGACGTGAATATCACCAGCTCCAGCGACACAACACTTGCCCATACCTCGGGTCACGACTGCAGCGTGACTGGTCATGCCTCCTCGTGAGGTGAGAATTCCAGCCGCGACTTCCATGCCGTGAATGTCTTCTGGCGTGGTCTCTGCCCGCACGAGAATCACCGGATTCTTCTTCGCGCCATGACCAGCTTTTTCGACGGCTTCGTCGGCGGTGAAAACAATTTGCCCCACCGCCGCACCGGGGGAAGCCGGCAGCCCTGTTGCCAGAACTTCAACCTTCGCATTCTTCTCGTCGAGCCTCGGAACTAAAAAGTCGTAAAGCTGATTCGGTTCTACGCGGAAGATCGCTTCCTCTTTGCTGATCAGTCCTTCATCGACCATTTGCAGCGCAACCCGTACCGCGGCAATTCCGGTGCGCTTACCGTTTCGCGTTTGCAACATGTAGAGCTTGCCATCTTGGATCGTGAATTCGAAGTCCTGCATGTCGCGATAATGTTTTTCCAGGCGCGTCGTGATTTCGTGCAGTTGCCGGTAAACATCCGGCATAACTTTTTCAAGTTCCGAAATGTGCACCGGGGTACGGATTCCGGCAACCACGTCTTCCCCCTGGGCATTCATCAAAAATTCGCCGTAAAACTCTTTAGTGCCGATAGCAGGGTTCCGAGTGAATCCAACACCTGTCCCGCTGGTTTCCCCGAGATTGCCGTAAACCATCGCCTGCACGTTCACCGCGGTCCCGAGCATGTCATCAATATTGTTGATTCGGCGGTAATGCTTCGCGCGATCGTTCTGCCAAGAGCGAAACACGGCGTCACGCGCTATCACCAGTTGCTCGTGCGGATCCTGCGGAAAGTCGTGGCTGGTGTGCTTTTTAACGACTTTCTTGTATTCCGCAATCACTTCCTTCAGCGCCTTAGCATCTAGATCAGTGTCGAGTTTGGCCTTCTTCTGTTTCTTCTTACTGTCGAATACTTCTTCGAAAGCTGCTTTCTCGATCTCCAGCACGACACTGCCGAACATCTGGATCAGCCGCCGATAAGAATCGTATGCAAATCGCGGATTATTGCTTCGCTTCGCCAGCGATTCCACACTTTCGTCGTTCAGTCCGAGATTGAGAATCGTGTCCATCATTCCCGGCATGGAAAACTTCGCGCCCGAGCGCACGCTTACCAGCAAAGGGTTCTCGCCCGATCCGAGCTTTTGCCCCTGCAACTCTTCCAACGTTCTCAGCGCCTCCTTCATCTGTCGATCAACCTCGGCGGAAACGCCTCCCTGCTTCATGTACTCGCGACAGGCTTCGGTCTGGATGGTAAATCCCGGAGGCACCGGCAGGCCGGCATTGGTCATTTCCGCAAGCCCCGCACCCTTGCCGCCGAGCTCTTCTTTCATCTTGCCGTTGCCATCGGCTTTGCCGCCGCCGAATGAGTAAACGTACTTGGTCCCGGCCTTCTGCGTACTCTTCGGAGCGCCGTTAGCGCCTTCGCGAACTTTGGTTTCTGGAATTGTCGACGTCGCCATATGAGTGCGTTCCTTTTCTAAAACTGGATTGATTTCTTCTCACTGCCTGTCATTCCGAATGGCTTTAGCCATGAACTCTCGTTCACATTTTGCTGTCATTCCGAACTGCTTTGGCGGTGAGGAATCTGCTGTCTGCATCGAAAGCAGATAGGACGAATCGGAATGACAACGCTGCAACTTAGGCTTTCCCTTCGGTCACGATTTCCGAGAAATCGGCAATGGTGGAGAATTCCCGCAACAATGTTTGCAGCAGCGCCAGCCGATTGGCGCGCAAATCCTCATCCTCAACCATTACCATTACTTTATCGAAAAACGCGTCCACCGAAGGCCGAATGCGAGAAATTTCCGCCAGCGCGCGCGAATAATCTTGCCCCTCTCTGAAATTGTTAACAGTCCGCGCAATTTCGGGAATCAAGGCGCCTAATTTCTTCTCCGTTTCTTCGCGGAATGCACCAGAATCGGCCTGCGACGCTACGCGCTTCCCGCCTTCATTTGCTTGCCTGAGA